>NZ_CP019344.1:1200000-1500000 GCF_002117125.1 Nonlabens spongiae | reverse complement strand
AATTATCGTCTGTTTGAATAGTGATTGAGCTGTCTGCAGGATTAGGATATAGCTTAAGAGCTAGAAAAGACGGTGTTTCAAAACTTGCTGTTGTATCGACAATTCTGGAAATGGTTCCTGTGTTGCGATGTGCTACGTACAACTCATTATTTTGATCTACTCCAAACGACGAAAATCCTGCTCCCGTATAAGGCGATGTGTAACGGATGACAGGATTACTCTGCGAAGCGTCTAGCATTCCTATCTCGTTACTGCAAAAATCTGCAAAAAAATAGGTGCCCTGAAGGTTGGGGAAATCATTACCGCGATATACATAGCCACCCGTGATACTGCACTTATTGAGTCCACTACCGGTGTGGTTGTACTCAGCAAGGGGGAAGACAAGATCTGCGACCGGTGGACAGCTCGCTTGAACATTAAAATTATTGCTGCCCTCATAACAACGCCAGCCGTAATTTGCTATGTTGTTTGAGACAGATTGTCTATTGATTTCTTCTGTGGCATTCTGTCCCACATCTGCGATCCATATATTGTTTGAGTCAAAGGAAAATTTCCAGGGATTACGAAGTCCAGTAGAGAAAATTTCATCGGCTCCTGCACTTGATGCAAAAGGGTTTGAAGCTGGAATGGAGTAGGGGTTGCCGTTACTGCTGCCCGTAACATCTAAGCGTAGCATTTTGCCTAACAAGGTATTATTGTCTTGAGCTCTATTACCGGGATCCCCACCGCTACCCCCATCCCCAGAGGCGATATAAAGAAATCCATCTGGACCGAATTGCATGCATCCAGCATTATGGTTTGCAAAGGGTTGCGTGTAGGTTAGGATTACAGATCCATTTGGATCAGCTTGATTAGGATCCTGATTTGAAACACTGTACTGAGAAATGACACTTGAACCCGTGGTGTCGGTATAATAAATATAAAATTTGCCAGAGATATTGTAGTCGGCAGGGAAAGCCATACTCAGTAATCCTCGTTCTCCACCGGTGGAAATCAATGAGCTGATGTCGAGAAACGCATTAGGTGAAATAGAGTTTGTAGTGAGGTCAATAATCTTAATTAAGCCAACTTGCTCTACAATAAACAATCGCTCATCTCCTGCACTTTTAATATCAACGGGAGCGTTTAAACCACTGGCTATGGGAGCTAAGTCTATGGATTGGGCGCTTAGCTTTTGATGTGAAGCCATCGATACTAATAGAGCTATCACAAAGTAAAATAATTTCTTCATAGCAAATTCATTTTCAATGACATAAAGATAAGCGCTGGTGTTAGGAGTATTCTAACATAGATCATAAACAATCATAGTTTTAATTGATTATTTTTGTATTCAAATATCAGTTATGACTATAACACAGCTGAAATACGTTCTCGCTGTAGCGCAATTCCAGAATTTTACCAAAGCTGCAGAGAAGGTCTTTGTGACTCAACCTACATTGAGTATGCAAATACAAAAGCTAGAAGATGAACTTGATGTACAGATTTTTGATCGCTCTAAAAAACCTATAGAGCTAACTGAAACGGGTAAAAAGATTGTTACTCAGGCTCGCAACATTGTCAATGAGAGTGACCGCATACAAGATATAGTAGACCAGGAAAAAGGTTTTATAGGTGGCGAGTTCAGACTGGGCATAATTCCTACCGTGATGCCCACACTGTTACCTATGTTTCTGAACAACTTCATTAACCGATATTCTAAAGTAAAGTTGCGATTAGAGGAACTTACTACAGAAAACATTCTTGAACGCCTCAACGACGGAAGTCTGGATGCGGCCATCGCAGCTACACCGTTAGAGGATACACTTATCAAGAAGAAGGTTTTGTACTACGAGCCATTTGTGATCTATAATCCTTCTAGTGGTAAACCATCTTCAGAGAAGGTTGATGTAGAAGATATTGATCCAGATAAATTATTACTCCTTGAAGATGGTCACTGCTTCAAGGATAGCGTCTTAAATTTGTGTCGCAATTCACGTGATACACAAGAAGAACGGTTCTCTTTAATGAGTGGTAGCTTTGAAACGCTTATCAAATTAGCAGATGAAGGTCTGGGTATGACCCTGTTACCCTACCTGAATACTGAGGAGTTACATGATCGTAAAAAAGCCAATCTAAGATATTTCAAGGAGCCCACTCCTGCAAGAGAGGTGAGTTTAATCTATCATAGAAGTGAGTTGAAAATGCAAATTATAGAAGCCCTACATCAAATCATAACTGGTGTTGTTAAGGGCGCTATAGCATTTCATAATGTAAATATCATCAGTCCGGTTTCTCAGAAATAAAAATGTCCCTAAGATTTTATAACCTTAGGGACACCTCTTAGAATAATCACTTAAAATTAATTACTTGGGTAGTAAATTGATGCAGGAGGCTAATTCTGGATTTCTTGTGATTAACTGTCTTACCCAAATCTGCAATTCTTTAATCTCATAGGGGAGGAGACATTTGACTGCTTTTTCCAATTCTTTACAAAAAAGCAGGGCGTCAAAACTTACCTTCTCAAGGATAGTTTTAGTGTATTCAAACATTGCTCGTGCCATGAATAATAATTTTAGTTAGAGTAGTTTTCAGTCAATAAACAGCCTTTTTGAACAGTTAAATATATAAAAAATAATGTTATGCATTGACTAGCATTTGTTAAAAATATATGCCAGTATGTGTAATTTTCTGTTATTAATTGATCAATTTAGTAAAAAACTAATAGTAAAACTACTGTTAGTTGATTGTAATTGAGATCAATACAATTAGAGTAATCAAACTCAATAGAAAGGTCGACAAGGCTACTTTTTTGAGCTCCGGATCAAAAAGAGCTGGCACATCGTTTTTAAGGACTTTGATACAGTGTGCAATTAAAGGAGTGAAAGCTACCAATGGGAAGAAAATCAATATTGTAGACTCTGAATAAAGTGATTTCAAATGGAGTAGATAATATATCAAGGATACAAATGCTACTGCTATAAGACTCAAATGGAAAACTTTTGCCTTAGCGAGGCCTATTTTGACAACCACTGTATTTTTTCCAGAGACTTGATCGTTTTCAATGTCTCGCATATTATTAAGATTCAGAACCGCAACACTTAATAATCCTATGGTAAGAGAAGGTAAAATCAAGAAGATATTGAATTGTTGAAGTACCAGATAGTAAATCCCCATTACACTTACCGGTCCAAAAAATATGAAAACGAAAAGATCGCCCAAACCAGAATAGCCATAAGCATCATCACCAACTGTATATTTTATCGCTGCCCAAATAGCTGCAACTCCTAGAACTAAAAAAAACAGCGCGATAAGTAATTGCTTGAAACCTAAGCTTACTGATATTAAAGCAACAGCGCTGATGAATGATAAGATGGAAGTAATAATAACAGCTCTCTTCATTTGAGAAGGTCTGATCAGGCCGCTCTGAATGGCTCGTATGGGTCCGATGCGTTTATCGTTATCAGTACCTTTAGTACCATCACCATAATCGTTTGCAAAATTTGATAGAATTTGAAAAAGTAATGTGGTAATCAACCCTAATGCGGCTATTTTCCATAATCTAATTTCAAAATAGGGATCAAAGTAAGCTGGATTCAAGCCACTTTGTATTTTGGGGATGTTTCCCATGAAATAGGCACAGGATATGCCCATTAAAATTCCACTAATACTTAATGGAAGTGTACGCAATCGTGCAGCAGAGATCCAAGCTTTTAACGGTGCTCCCATTATCTGGACATAATATTTACAAGTAGTTCTTTTAATAAGTAGCCCTGATCAGCTTGTACGGTCCCTACACCCTTAGACTGCACATCTGTTTCTCTGATGAGTTTAATGGCACGACTGCAATATTTCATAGGGTAATTTTTTACCGCTGTAAGTATCTCTTGAACAAAATAAGGGTTAACTCCAGCTGCTCTTGCTACCGCTTGGGGCGATCTGTCTCTTAACCCATGTACTTTAAGCAATTGGGTAAAAAATGAAAATAATTGAGCTGTAGTTAAAACAATCGGGTTTTCCTTTGGGTTTTCGGCAAAATAATTAGCTATACGGTGGACTTTGAGATTGTCACGCATCCCTATAGCCTTGCGCAGTTCAAAGACGTTGAAATCTTTGGAAATACCTATGTTTTCCTCTATTACTTGAGGAGTTATAGGAAGAGCAGAATCATGAACAAGGGTTAATTTAGACAACTCATTATTTATTTTACCTAAATCAGTACCTAAATAATCCACAAGTAATCTGTTAGCCTCTGGACTTATTTGAAATCCTTTTTCCTTGAGCGTCTCACCTATAAAAGGCCCTACCTTATTTTCATAAAGTGGTTTTGATTCAAAATAGACTGCTTTTTTCTTTAGCAATTTAGTGACCTTGCTCCGTCCGTCTGGCACTTTATATTTATAGGCAAATACTAGAACTGTAGTGTTTTGGGGCTGCTCGAGGTAATTTTCCAGCTTTGGTAACTGTTTTACTAGATGCTGTGCCTCTTTGACAATTATTACTTGGTGCTCAGCCATCATGGGAAAACGCTTAGCATTTTCTAAAATTTCTTCAATGGTGGTATCCTTACCATAGAGAATCATCTGGTTAAAGCCTTGTTCGGCTTCATTGAGAGCGTTTTTTTCTATGTGGTCACAAATCTTATCGATGAAGTAAGGCTCCTGTCCACAGAGAAAGTAAACCGGAGCATATTTTTTGTTTTTGAGATCTGTGAGAATCTGTCGATAATCGCCCATGCAGTGCAGTGCGGTTTTGTATTATTGTACTATGATACCATTGCGACTGCCACCAGCCACATTTAGGATCAAAAATACGGAAAAAGGACAGTCGATCTTTGACCCCATCCGTAAAAAGTTTGTCCATTTGACACCCGAAGAATGGGTGAGGCAGCACGTTGTTTTTATGTTGCTTTCGCGAAAGCGTACCCCTCAAAATCTTATGAACATTGAAAAGGAGCTCAACGTTGCCGGAACAAAAAAGCGCTATGACATTCTCGTATATAATAAAGATGGTTCTATTTTTCTAGCGGTGGAATGCAAAGCGCCCAAAGTGAAAATTGATCAAAACGTATTTGATCAGATTGCTCGATATAATTTAGCTCTCGATGCAGATTACCTTATGGTCACTAATGGTTTATCTCATTACTATTGTATTATGGATTATGAACATAAATCCTACAATTTCATAGAGGAACTGCCAGATTATCAATTATGAAAATAGGTATAGTTATACTCAACTGGAATGGTGTGGATTTGCTCAACCGATTTTTACCCAGCGTGGTCGAGTGTAGCTCTGGTCATGACATATATGTTGCAGATAATGCTTCTACAGACTCTTCCAGAAAGTGGATTCAAGATCATTATCCAACAGTACAGATAATTGCCATGAATAAGAATCGAGGTTATGCCGGCGGTTATAATGAAGCTTTAAAGCACGTTAAAAATGAGGTAGTTTGTTTATTGAATTCAGATGTTGAGGTAACACCAGAGTGGCTTACTCCCATCGTTAAAAGATTTCAGGGTGAACTGAAACTAGCTGTATTGCAGCCTAAATTATTGGATCTCAAAAGACCAGAGTATTTTGAATATGCTGGCGCTGCGGGTGGTTTCTTGGATAGACTTGCTTATCCCTATTGTAGGGGGCGCATTTTTACTACGCTAGAGAAGGATCAAGGGCAGTACGATGATGCTATAGATTTAGACTGGGCCAGTGGGGCCTGTTTTTTTATAAGGAAGACAGTCTTTGATGAGTTAAGGGGTTTTGATGTAGATTATTTTGCTCATCAGGAAGAAATAGACCTTTGTTGGAGGGTCAGAAAAATAGGGTATAGGGTAGGATACGAGCCCAAATCTTCAATATTGCATCTAGGAGGAGGCACACTCAAAAATCATAACCCTAAAAAAACCTTCTATAACTTTAGAAATAGTCTTTATAATATAGTCAAGAACGATGAAAGTAACCTGATGCTGGCAATACTACTTTTGAGGATGGTGCTGGATGGCGTTGCGGCGCTAAAGTTTTTAATCGAGGGTAATGGTTCACATTTCATAGCCGTAATTAAAGCGCATATAAGCTTCTACTCAAATCTGAGTATTATCTGGCCTAAAAGAAATTCACGTTCTAAAATAATTTATCAAAATAACCAGAGGGTTTTTTCGATTATATATCAATACTTTGTCTTAAATCGACGAACTTTTCATAAAACCAGTGGCACTAGTTAAAAAGCATGTTAACAATATGGGGTGGACTACTACCGTTTCTTATTTTTGAATTTATGAAAACTAACATCACAATGAAGAAGTTATTTGTAGGATTGATGGCAGCTGGAATTATGGTTTCCTGTGCCTCTAAAAAGGAGCTGGAAGCAGCTCAAGAAAAACAAAAACAAACCCAAGAAATGCTGGATACAGCAACGGTTAAGCTAAATGCAGCTGAGAAGGATCTTGAGGTGGCAAAAGCACGTGTAAATGTGCTTGAAGAAAGAGTTAATGACCTCAAGAAAGAAAAGGATGCCTTATATGAGTCTCAAGAGGACTTTATAACATTGACTAAACAAGGAGGTAAAAACCTAGAGCGTTCCTTAGAAAGTCTGCGTGAGAAAGACATGCAAATCAAGAGTTTGAACGACGCTATAACCAAGAAGGATAGTGTTACACTAGCTCTTGTAACAAGCCTAAAAAGTTCTTTGGGTAATCTCAATGACGAGGACATAAGTGTAAACGTGGAGAAAGGTGTGGTTTACATCTCAATCAGCGACAAGTTGTTATTCCGCAGTGGAAGTGATAATGTACAACAAGAGGCTAAGTCGGTATTAGGTAAAGTGGCTAAAGTAGTTAATGACAAGCCAGAGATTGATATTTTGATTGAGGGTCACACTGACAATCAGCCTATTTCGTCTTCAAAATTTCCTGATAACTGGGCGCTCAGTACAGCTCGTGCAACGGCTGTTGCAAGAGTCCTTCAAGAAGAGTTCAAAGTAGATCCTACGAGAATGACTGCAGCTGGTAGATCTTATTACATGCCTGTTGCGAGCAACGATACAGCAGAAGGTCGCGCTAAGAACAGACGTACAAGAATTATCGTGTTACCTAAACTTGACCAATTCTTTGATATGGTGGAAAAAGGAATGGAGCAGGCTAAAGAGAATGCCAAGAAAGAAACTCAAATGAAGAACTAAGTTCTTCCAGTTATAGAGACAATTAATGAAATGCCCGCTTTTAGCGGGCATTTATGTTGATGAAAACTAAGAACCATAGATTTGCTTATTCAGTGGAAGTTTTAACTCAAGTGATTTCTAATAGAGTTTGCTGGTTGAAGACAGGTCTAATTGTTCCTCACAGTCAGAGATAATAAATTTACATAACGAGAGTGATGATGATAGCTTGATTGCACTTCATGATCCCATATTATTTATATTATTCTTTATTCAAATGCGAGAATTGAAACTTCTCGAGAGGAGTCTTTAGAAGTATGAATTTAAGCTCCACAACTATGAAGGTGGTAATACGATAACTGAGGAGTTTTTCTCTGAGTACGATACATATTCTAAATGTGTAGTTTAGTTATCCCCATTCCGTAAGATTTAAACGACGCTAAAACTATCCTAGAGCTTAATTCAGTCTAGAATCCTTAGTGTATAAGAAGAAAAGTTTTTTAGATATATTTCGTGAAAACTGTCTCGCTTTCGCGAAAGCGGAAACTATCACACCACTGAGAAAATAGCTGCGCCGTAGATCGCAAAACGTACGAAGCGTAAAAGGCCTACGACTGCCCAGCTCTTAACTGGATATTTGAGCATACCAGCGACGAGGCTGGCCATGGCAAAAGGTAAGGGTAGCATGGCTCCCACAGCGATGAGAATACCTCCCCATTTACGAGCCATGACGAGTTGCTTAGCCATTTTTACCTCAAGATAGTTATGAAGGCTCGGGATTTTTAACGCCCTACGACCTATCCAGTAGGCAGTAAATCCACCTAAGTAAGAGAACAAAGCAATCAAACTCAAATTGAGAATGGGTGTAGCTGTTTCTCCAGCCCATGCGATAAAAAGTTCTGGTGGTATGAGTCCTAGGGCAGTTTCAGAAAGGTAAAAGAATGCCAAGACTCCAGCATCTGGTAGTTCATCAACAGCTAGTTGTAAAGCCTCATTTATAGGCATTACAAAAAAATGAAACAAAACAAGTAGCGCAACTACAATTATGACGGGCGGCATGGATTTTTTAATGCTGTCCACTACAAAATTGTAAAACCCAGTGATTTTATAGTATTTATGGGCGCGTTCCGGCTGGAACCATGGTTTTTTTCTATGTTTGATAGGATCGCTCAAATTTGTTTTTTTCTCGGATTTGCAAAATTAATATTTCATCAGTGTTCTACTGTTAAAAACTGAATAATAATAATTGGAATGCCGTTTTCAAATGTTTAGCGGCTCATTTCTTTTTAGAACCTTTTTAAGGACGTACTTTTGCAAATCCCAAAAATTAAAATTTTGCCTGAAAAAGTTGCTGAAAAACCCACTGAGTTCAAAACCTTGTATGACTATCAAGAGCGAGATCTCAAGGAAATCTTTGACCGTATCAACAATAAATCAGATGACTACAATTTGCTGTACCAGTTACCTACTGGAGGAGGCAAAACTGTCATTTTTAGTGAGATCGTAAGACGTTATCTTAAGGAGAAAAATAAAAAGGTTGTAATCCTTACTCACCGTATCGAGTTGTGCAAGCAAACTTCAAAAATGCTTGCTCAATTTAATGTAAAGAACAAGGTGATCAATTCTAAGGTAAAGGAGCTTGATGACCAGAATGAATTTGAGTGTTTTGTCGCCATGGTAGAGACACTTAATAATAGGATTCAGGATGATAAATTAGACCTGGAAGACATAGGTCTTGTCATTGTGGATGAGGCGCATTACAACAGTTTCAGAAAATTGTTCAAATATTTTGAGCACTGCTTTATGCTAGGAGTAACGGCAACACCACTGAGTTCTAACTTCAAACTGCCTATGAAGGACAATTATAGGGAGCTGATCGTGGGAGATAGTATCTCTAGTCTTGTTGAGAAAGGATTTTTAGCTCAGGCTGTTACCCATACTTATGATGTAGGATTGAGCGGCCTGACTATAGGTATGAATGGAGATTACACGGTTAAATCCAGTGAAAAGGTCTACACAGACATCACCATGCAAAACCGCCTCCTTCAAGCTTACAATGAGGTGTGCAAGGGTAAAAAGACATTGATTTTTAATAATGGTATACGTACAAGTCTGGAAGTAGAAGATACTTTCCGAAGAGCTGGGATCGAGATCAGACATCTAGACAATACAAATACTAAAGAAGAGCGTAAGGAGATTTTAAGGTGGTTCCGTAAAAAGGATGATGCCGTATTGACTTCTGTAAGTATTCTTACCACTGGTTTTGATGAACCATCAGTTGAAAATATCATCTTGAATAGAGCGACTAAGTCTTTGACACTATACTACCAGATGATCGGTAGAGGGTCGCGTATCTTAGATACTAAAAAGAAGTTCCAGATCATTGATTTAGGAAATAATGTGGCTCGCTTCGGTTTATGGAATGAACCTGTGGACTGGCAACAAGTTTTCAGATCTCCAGATTTTTATGTGGAGAACATAGTTTCTGATGAGGAGATCGAGCGCAACTTTGTTTACAAAATGCCAGAAAAGATCAGAGCAGAATTTCCAAATACTAAGGATTTTACGTTTGACATCAAGGGAGCTTATGATCGCATCACTAAAGAGGGCAAAAAGTCAAAATTAGTTCTTGATGAATCCATCGCTCAACACGTTCAGTGGTGTGTTGAGAACAGCGAGGATGTGTTTGATGCTCGCATACTAGCAAAAATGCTTAAAGAGGATATTTCAGATAGAGTGAGGAGATATTCTTACTGTATTATCAATAATACAAACAACTACAGAGAGTGGTTAGAAGAAGACTACTATCGCAGGTTGCGTCTCGCGATTCAACAAGAATTTGCGGGTGTAGATTCCTGATGGTGATGTGAATTATCTCGCTTTCGCGAAAGCGAGACAGATACAAACGATACAGAAAGAACCATGGCTTGAGAGCTATGGTTTTTTTGTTTTAAAATCGTAGATACTGCTAGAAGTACAAGGTCGTCGTTAATGATGAAGGGATTTTTCATCATATTAACTAAACTGCGTTAATTATGGTTAATTTGTTTATCGCTACTGTCGATTAATTATACATTTCCTCAAAAATTTTTATGAATCGAGTTTTAGGATTTATTATCATGTCCATGCTGTTGATATCGTGTGGGTCTAAACAAAGCACGGTAAGCATTGCGGGCCGTGAAATTGATAAAAAAGAGTTTAAAGGCAACTGGACACTTGCATCTGTGGATTTTGATGGCTACAGAAAATATAACGTTACCCTATTCAACGATACGGATACAGATTGTTTTCTAGTTAGTGATTGGAACTTTGTTTCAAATAATAACAAGGGGAGTTACGAGATAACAAGTAATTCATGTGAGACGGGAAAACGGTATTTTATATGGGTACTCGACTCAGCCAGTAGAACTTTCAAACTTAAGCCTACTGATGAAGATTATAACTCAGTAGATGATTTAGGCTACACATTGAATATAAAATCAGTTAGTGAGAATCAGATTATTTTGGGACAGCGTTTGACTATAGATGGTGGTCCCGTAAACATGGAATTGAAATTAATAAGAACAACTTTAAATCAATAAGAAATGAGAAATTTAAAATATATAACCATAGCTCTGTTAGCCATATTCATTGCGTCTTGTGGAGCTGTTAAAAACAGCAATAATCAACAGCGAGGTACCGCAATAGGTGCTGCTGGAGGAACTATACTGGGCTTAATCATAGGAAACAATGTAGGTGACGGTGACAACCAGACAGAAGGTGCAGTTATAGGAGCTGTAGTAGGAGGAGTTGCTGGTAATATTATAGGTCGGAGAATGGATAAACAGGCTCAAGAAATATCTCAGGAATTACCGGGAGCTGAGGTAGAACGTGTGGGTGAAGGTATTGTGGTGACTTTTGATGAGGGTAGTGGTGTACGTTTTGCTACTAATCAGGCAACTTTGAATACGAGCTCAAAAGCTACGTTAGATAAGCTTACTAACATTATGACTAAATATCCAGGAACAGAAGTTTTGGTAGCTGGTCATACTGACGATCAAGGTGCTGCTGAATATAACATGGATTTATCCAAAAGACGAGCTCAGAGTGTAGTTGATTATCTGGCAACGCACAATATTTCAAGGGATCGGATTACAATGACTTATAGTGGTGAGGCTGATCCTCGATCAACTAATGAAACTCCAGAAGGTCGAGCTGAAAATAGAAGAGTGGAAATAGGAATAGTTGCAGGAGAAGAAATGCGAGAGGATGCGAGAAAGGAAGCTGAGAAACAATAAGCTTCAATTCATATTATAAATAAAAACCCCCAAACTGATTAAGGTTTGGGGGTTTTGTGTTTCTGGGTCTTAAAACTATGACTGGCTGAGCATTACAGGCATTACTAGCATGGTTACTCTTTCTCCTTCATCTAATCCATCTATGGGCGTAAGTATTCCAGCACGATTAGGTAGTGACATCTCCAAAGACACTTCATCGCAGTTTAAGTTATTCAGCATTTCAATAAGGAAGCGACTATTGAAGCCTATTTGCATATCATCACCTTGATAGTCACAGGTTAGCCTTTCATCTGCTTTATTGCTATAATCCAGATCCTCTGCGCTTATGTTCAGTTCTGCGCCCGCCATTCTTAGACGTATTTGATGAGTTGTTTTATTTGAGAAAATACTTACCCTTCTTACTGAGTTTAGAAACTGGGTTCTGGATATGACCAATTTGTTAGGGTTTTCCTTAGGGATTACCGCCTCATAGTTAGGGTATTTCCCATCTATAAGTCGGCAAACTACCGCAGTATCATCAAAAGAGAATCTCGCATTACTTTCATTATACTCTATTAACACTTCAGATTCATTGCCTTGAAGCATAGATTTTAGAAGGTTTAGAGGCTTCTTAGGCATGATGAATTCAGCAGTGTCAGTAGCACTTGAATCCTCGCGCTTATATTTGACCAATTTGTGAGCGTCAGTTGCTACAAATGTGAGTCCATCGCTTGCTAACTGGAAAAATACACCGCTCATCACAGGTCTCAAGTCATCATTTCCAGTCGCGAAAATGGTTTTATTGATTGCAGTGGCTAGAACATCCCCCATTAAGGTTGTGCTCTTAGGTTCATTAAGAGACACCGTCTTTGGGAATTCATCAGCAGAAGCACAGGCTATTTCAGACTTCCCACGATCATGACTGATGATTGTTGTTGCATTTTCGGCATGAAATGTGAGTGGTTGTTCTGGAAAAGTCTTGAGTGTATCAAGTAATAATTTAGCGGGCAATGCAATGTTGCCATCATCTTGACTCTCAACCTCCAAAATTGTGGTGATTGTTGTTTCCATATCACTAGCTGAGACTTTCAAAGAATTACCAGTGAGTTCAAAAAGGAAATTGTCAAGAATTGGTAAAGTATTGTTGTTATTTATAACTCCTCCTAATGCTTGAAGATTGCGTTGCAAATAGGAACTTGAAACTATGAATTTCATAAAAATGCTAAATCTTTTAAACGATAACTAAACTTGATTGGTCATGTGAAAAATTGTAAATTATCAATTAAATTGCGACCAAGTAATAATAAAACAAATATAGGGTATTGAGTCGCTTAATTACCCTTCACCTAATAAACTTCTCCGTATGAAATTGAAATACTTAATAGCAGGTCTCCTTTTAACTGCATCAACTGCATCAGTCTTAGGGCAAAGCGAGGCTCAAAGAAAATATATTTCTAACAACACAAATTCTAAATTTCAAGATCTGGCAAGACAGGAGCTTAATAGATATAATGAGGAACGCTTAGCACGTATAGATGCATATCTCCAGGTAAATAATGTACCTGTTAAATATAGAGATGAGAAGGGGAATCTTGTGGTTCTAGAAGATGTGACTCAAAGTGGCGATCCTAAATATGTCTCTATTTATAATCTACCTGGAGTCAGAACTATTGAAGCACAGAAACTCTATCCTGGGGGATCACTAGGCGTAAATGCTACTGGCAATGGTATTGTTGTAGGGATTTGGGATGGTGGAGATGTGAGGTCTACTCATACTGATTTATTATCGAGAGTAACTTTATTGGAATTTTCAAGAATTCTTGACAATCACGCAACACATGTTGGTGGAACTATTATAGGAGATGGAACAACCACATCATCTCGGAGAGGCGTAGCTTATGAGGGGACGCTTAGAAGTTATGATTTACAAGACGATACAGGTGAGATTAGACCTGAAGCTGAAGCCGGAATGATTCTAAGTAATCATAGCTACGGATTAGTGCTTCAAAATAATTTGGTATATCTGACTGGTAAATACGACTCTGATGCTAGAGGGTTTGATATCATAACTTATTTTAATCCGTTTTTCTTACCGGTTGTTGCTGCTGGAAATGATAGAGGAGATGGTTTCAATACTAGTGATTCAGGTTATGATTTGATAACAGATAAGGCTATTGCCAAAAATGTTATCACGGTGGGAGCAGTAGAACAAGAATTGAATTATACTAATCCGAGCGATGTGACTATGTCAACTTTTAGCTCATGGGGTCCTGCAGATGACGGTCGTATAAAACCTGATATTGTTGCAGTTGGAGTTAACGTGACAAGTCCAATCGCTACATCAGATACTGCCTACGGGACTCTGAATGGTACATCAATGGCTACTCCTATGGTCTCTGGTGGAATTGCTCTTTTACACGATTTATATGATGATCTTAATCCTTCTCAAGTCCTGAGATCAGCTAGTATGAAAGGATTAGTTTTAAGCTCAACTAAGGAAGCTGGTAACGCTGCTGGTCCAGATTATCGTTTCGGGTGGGGGCTTATGGATGTGGAAGCTGCTGCTCAAGTTCTTCTTAACGAAGGTAGCTCTACATTGATTCAAGAGGAGGAGTTGACATCTGGTGCAACTTTTACTAGAAATGTTGTTTCAAACCAATCAAAGTTAAAAGTTGCGCTTTCTTGGACTGACCCTTTTGGTAATACAAATTCCGCTCCTGAAGATGATCCAACACCTGCCTTGGTAAACGATTTAGATATTAAACTCACTGATAGTAATGGTGTAGATTTTTTCCCATGGAAACTTAATGTTAATAATTTTACTGCAGCTGCTACAAAAGGTGTTAACGATGTTGACAATATTGAGATTGTAGAGATTGATGCTCCAGCTGGTTCTTATTCGATAACAGTTGATCATAAAGGTAGTAGTTTACGTTTTGGATCACAAGAATTCAGTTTAATCATTCAAGGTGCTGACCCAGGAACTCTTTCGACTTCAACTGATACTTTGGAAACGGTGAAAATCTATCCGAACCCAGCAAATAATTTTGTGAACGTAGCAATGAATGGACAGTTGAGCGGATCTAAGATAAATATCACGATTCATGATATTTTGGCTAAACAAGTCCTCAATAGAAGTTTTGACAACAGCTCTGTTTTCCAACAAAGAATTGATATCAGCACATTAAAAAGTGGTGTTTATCTTATGAATGTTTCTGATGGTAGTGCAAGCACTACTAAAAAGCTTATCGTGAAGTAGTACTCTTTCACGTTCAATTATTGAGTAAAAACCACAGCTTGCTGTGGTTTTTTATTTGTTTAAGCATATTTTAGCTTTCTTCATTTACCTTTAGAAGAAAAAATGAAAAGACACTTTGTTCTATTCTTTCTGATCTTTAGCTCTATATATGTCCATGCTCAGAATTCTGTAGTAGGAGTTTGGAAAACCATTGATGATAAAACTGGCAAGGTCAAATCTCATATGGAGATCTATAAAAAAGGCGATAAATATTACGGTAAAGTTCTGAAGGTTATTGATTCAGAGGCTCCTCAGAATCCTATCTGTCAAAATTGCGAAGGTAAATTCAAAGATCAACCTATTATCGGTTTAGAAATTATGTGGGGTTTAGAAAAAGATGGAGATGAATATGAAAATGGAACCATTTTAGACCCTGAAAAAGGGAAAACCTATAAATGTAAAATTTGGTTAGATGAAAATGATCCCAACAAACTTAATGTAAGAGGTTACGTTCTTTTTTTATACAGAACACAGATCTGGGAACGGCTCAATTCTTAATCTCCAAGGTTTCTAGAAAAGAGGGAAATGACTCTCTCCATTGTTTTTCATTATGTTCTCCACCTGGAATTATCGTTATTTTGGTAGTCATATTCTCTTTTGTATCTAAAAGAGACTGCATGGACCTCATTTCTTGGACAAGCTTTTCACTCTCTGAATCTCCACCACTTAGGTATATAAAAGTGGGTAGGGTGATTATTGTATCCTTGGAGAGCCGATATATCTTATCTGAGAACCAATAAGAAGGAGAGAATACACCAGCAGCACTAAATACTTTAGGTTCAGAAAATAGTGCGTAATGTGCAAATAATCCACCCAGGGAACTCCCTGCAATTACGGTATTTATTCTTGAGTGTTGAAATTGAAATTTGCGTTCTATGTGGGGCATTACTTCATTGATGAGAAAAACTAGGAATTCTTCTGCTTTTCCTCCACCATACTTTTTATGTGCGTAAGGAGTGAGTTCATTGATACGCTCAGCATTACCATGATCAATTCCTACGACAACTGGTTTTTGATTCACATTTATATTGTTGTCAATAGCTTCGTCTACCTCCCATTCTCCTGCGTAGCTTGTTTCATCGTCAAAGAGATTTTGAGCATCAAGCATATAGATAATCTTAGATTTTGAAAAATCTATGTTCTGTGATGGTAGATATATTCTTATTTTCCTTGGAGTGCCATTGTAATTTAAAGAATCCACCACCACTTCCTGAGCTGGACTTAAATTTGAAAGGCATATCAGAAAGCAAAAAAGTAAAACCAATCTCTTAATTTTCATGACCAGATATTTTTTCTGCTATTCGCTGAAGTTTTTTGAGATCTTCTTTGTTCTCCATATTAGACTCGACATCCATAAGGCATAATTTAGTTTGATACCTTATGATCTCGTAAAATTTATGATTTACAGCTTTTACCGTCATCAAATATAAGAGCATGTCAAAAATTTTATACATAACTGTAAAATCATGTTTGCAGTACTGCCTATAAGGAGCTAACACGTGGTAGATCATGTCTGAAAATTCAAGATCGTTTAGGCTCAAAATAGGTTCCTCTTCATCATTGCAGATGACATTTGTATCGTTCTTTAACATTCGTAATGCTAGAAGTTCCGTTAGATAATTTAGAGTGTCCACCGCTGTACCAGGGTCGTTTACCCCTGGTGACATAGCTTTGATTCCTATTTCGGCAATTTGCTTGACACCTAAGATATAATTGTCACTCACCAGTTCTGTATTGCTGAAATTGAAATTTTTATAAAGCTGCTCCAGATCCTCGTCTGACACTTTATTTTTGGTTTTGAAGATGATGTCTTCATCTCTTAGATATGAGCCTTTTAAAGATAAAACGTGCATTTTGTTCTTAGAAGTTTGCATAAATTCCTTTAGTGCGGTGGTGCTTAAGTTTTGAAATGTTCCCGCTTGTGGTGTTTTGTATTCGTACCATGACTCGAGATTGTCAAATCCTGGATGATCGTTTTGACCGTCGATGATTATTTGTAGATGCTTTCGCGAAAGCGTAAATATCTCGCGCATTATATGATTGATTTGTATACTGGAAGAAATGCTGTGGATAAAGTAAATAAATGCGGTAAGTGCCGTGAGAGCTATAGCAATAGAAATTATAATTGAGAAGCTGGGTAGCTGGTAGTCATTTCCCGATGGATCCACATCTAGTACGATCATAATACTGTAGAGAATGGTTCCAAAAAAGATCCCTAATACAAATTGATGTTTTTTTTCTGAAATAAGGTTGGGTAAAATACGCGGACTGTAATTTGTTGCAGCCTGATTGAGAAGAAGCATCACCATGGAGAAGGAGAACACTAGTATACTTATACCTCCAGCGATGAAGGTTGTGAGTAGATTTCTTGCAGTGTCAGCATCATGAAGGATCAGTAAAGGTGCATGCTCACTTATTAATTCACTAACTCCAGCTCCCTCAGCAATTTTTGCTCCTGATGCTAGTAATATGGCAGCTATGGCTATAAGAACTGGATAAAAGGCAATGCTGCTGGTGGTCGCATTATAAAAGGACTTGATTCTCGTTAGGATTTTCATCAAAGTTATCTTCTTAGGACAAGTTAAGTATTATGTAAAAACAATGTGGCTACAATTAAGTCCATTTTAATATTTTAAGTCTAATTACGAACTCTTGAGGTAACGAAATATTAAGTGAATTCACAATTTCTTAACCCATATGTAAAAAGTTAAGATGGTATTTTGTAGATTAATAAAAAATTATGAAAAATATTGAATCTCTTTTTGAATATACCGTGGGGCAATTTGAAGCTATCGATCATTTGCTGACCATGGGTGTGGGAGCGCATCTCGCCGCACTCGTTTTTTTTATTCTCGTTTCTAGATTCGTAGCTCCCAAATATCGGGTTGCGACTGCTTTGTCATGTATCGTTATGGTAAGTGCAGGGTTGATTCTGTTCAGTCAGGCTACGATGTGGACTGATGCTTTTGCCTTTAATGGCCGTGTCTATGAACCTACAGATCTTACTTTCAGCAATGGATACCGTTACGTGAACTGGATGGTGACCATTCCATGTCTTTTGACTCAATTACTAATTGTATTGAATATAAGAGGAGCGGCATTGTTTAAAACAGCCGCAGCGCTCATATTTTTTGCATGGGGTATGATCATTACGGGATATGTGGGTCAGCTCTATGAAGTGGAAAGCATTGATCAATTGTTGGTCTGGGGTGCAATAAGTACGGCATTTTTTGTGGCAATGAATTGGATTGTCGGAACTAAGATTTTCACCAGCCGTAAAACCATGCTGGGTGGAGCTGGGTCAACAATCACTAAAGTATTTTGGTTAATGATGTTTGCTTGGACTCTTTATCCTATAGCATACTTAATTCCATGGATCGCTAATAGTGCTGAAGGAGTCGTATGGAGACAACTATTATTTACCATCGCAGACATCAGTTCAAAAGCAGTTTATGGCCTTATGATAACTTACATCGCCATTAAACAATCTGCTGCCTCTGGATATATTCCTGCGCAACAAATGTTGAACCTGATAGGTCAGGATTCCGTGCAGACTAAATAATGCTGGTATATCTTAAAAGATTATATAAGAGCATAGCGCTATTACCTTCGATAATAGCGCTGTGCTTTGTCGTACTTGCTATTCTCATGAATCTCATAGAAATAGATTATGCAGAATACAGCTTAACTGATGCGCTCGCGGTCAGTGATAAAAAGGACTCGCAGTATATTTTCTCATTCATAATAGGTGGGATATTTACCCTGACCATTTTTAGTTATACCATGGTCATGAATGTTTTGAATAGAAATATTAACAACTATTCGCCACGCTTAATTCCTCTAATACTTTCGGAGAGGCACCATCAGTTGATTTTAGGATTTACGAGTGGTACGATCTTGTATTCCATGGTGATGAGTTTGAGTTTGACAAATGACAATGGTGGTTATTTTCCAACTGTGGCGTCTGGACTAGGGATTATTTTTGCCATGGCTTGTGTTCTCCTTTTTATTTATTTCATACACAGTGTTTCTCAAAGTATTCACATCAATTATATTATCGATGAAGTATATGAAAAAGCAAATAAAGACTTAGAGAAGTTTAAATCAAAAGAGGAGTTCTTTTCTAACTATGAAGGTGAAGATTTATATCATGAAATAGTCAATTCTGGGAGTTGTGGATATCTACATGACTTCAATGTTAGCGAATTATACAAGGATGCAAAAAAAATGGATGTGTCCATCCAGATCGTCAAGTTCAAGGGAGCGTTTATCTTAGAAAATGAGGTTTTTCTTAAATCAAGTAGAGAGCTCAGCGAGGAAGAGATTGAGAAAATCAAGGATCATTTTGTTATAGACCATACGGTGTGTTCAGATGTGTTTGAAACCAATGTTAAACACTTAGTTGAGGTAGGGGTTAAAGCCTGTTCTCCAGCTATTAATGATCCTGGGACAGCTCTAAATGCTGTTGATTTTCTTCAACAATTGATGATTAATAGGTTTAAATTTGAAGATTATAATGTATATAGCGAGGGGATTGAAAATCAGATAATTGTTTTTAATACCATCGAAAGGAAAAACCTTTTTGAAACCGTTTACCACGAGATGTATTATTACATGAAAGACGATCCCGTCTTAAATCAGGTTTTAAAATCACACGTTAGCCACTTACGAACCCTTTTTCCTGAACTCTCGTTTATTAGAATCCCAGTCAACATTTGAAGTTCATTGCCTCAATACTGGTTTTTGTAATCTATCAATTCTCTGAGTTGAAATTCATGAATTATCAACTAGTGATTTTCCTGAATCTTTTTTTGATCTTGAGCATCGGTATTTTACATGGGTCTAACGACCTTGTTATATATAAAAAGGTTACCGGAGTAAAATGGAAATACTTGATCATCAATTATGTTTTGGTTGGGTTATTATTTTTTGCTGCATATTTCATTTCTCCTTTTATATGCGTGCTCTTGTTTGTCTTGGTCAGTGCTTATCATTTTGGTGAAGAACTTTATGAGTCTGACGGTTTATCATTTTCCTGGATTCACAAGTTGTCACTGGGGCTTCTCATTTTCCTGATGATGTTTGTTTTAAACGCGGCAGAATTTGATATCGTACTATTCGATCTCACGGGTACAGAAAACTCTTCAATCTTGCTTATTTCGTTAACTATTGCCTCGGGCCTTTTGTATCTTATTTATTTAGGTGCTACACTGTTGAAAAAACAGGTGTCAGTTAAAGTCGCCGTGAGCCAGATAATCAACTTAGCATTTATGGCATTGCTTTTCTATGGGCTTAATTTGTTTACCTCGTTTACCGTGTTTTTTGTTTTCTGGCACAGTTTGCCTAGCCTTAGCAGTCAAATGAAGCGTCTATATAAGGAAAACAAAACCTGGCTGAAATATGTGAAAGATGCAGCACCTATTTACATGATATCTCTTTTAGGGATTGCAATTGGGTACGTGTTAACTTATAATCAAACTTATTTCTATCATTTTGCGCTGCTTATCGCTATAATTGTAACTGTTCCTCATATAATCATCATTCACAAACTGTATGGCGATAAACAAGCCACTTGATTTATAGCAACCCCTTATGACTTATACTACCCAAGAAAAAATAGATTTGTTGTCTCAGTTGATTCTTATGGCTCTCGCAGATAATAAATTGTCACCAGAAGAACTGGAGTTTCTTAAAAAGATAGCGCAACGCATGGATATAGAGGAGTCAGAACTCATGAGTATGATCCGGTACCGCGATGAATTGACCGTTTCAACACCGCAAAGCCATACAAAACGTATTATTCATTTCCACAAATTACTATTGATGATGCATATAGATGGTAAAGTTAATGATGGCGAGCTTCAGCTTCTTCATGAGGTAGCTTTGAAGTATGGTTTTCGTAAGTCAGTGGTGGACAGTTTGCTAAATGCTATGAAGAACTACCCTCACGGTGAAATCCCACCCTCTGAACTGCTTACGATTCATAGTTCTCAAAACAACTAGCGACACTTCGTCATGTTTAAAGTTGTATTTAGCTGACATATAGTCTTGTTTTTGAATTGGTATTGAAGTTGCCTATTGGTAATCAAAATCAATAAAATTCAATATCATGACTTTAACACATAGAACAAGCAATAACAACTGGTTACCATCTTTGATCGATGAAATGTTCAACAACGATTTTATGGGTGGAACTGCAACGATGAACAAGAGATTTATTCCAGCTGTGAATGTTTCAGAAATGGAAAACAAATTCCAACTTGAGATGTCTATTCCAGGCTTCAAAAAAGAAGAGGTACAAATTGAAGTAGATAATGACCTGCTGACTATCTCTTCTGAGGTGGAGAATAAAGAAGAAGAAACTACGGAGCAATTTACACGCCGTGAGTTTTCTAAGCGTTCCTTCAAGAGAGCTTTCAATATTCCTGAAACTGTGAATCAAGATAGCATTGATGCATCTTATGAAAATGGAATCCTGACTATTGCTCTTCCTAAAAAAGAAGAAGCATTGCCACAGCCTAAGAGAATGATTGCTTTGAAGTAATCAGCGAGATTTAGAATTAGTCAAAGCCCGATCATTTGCGATCGGGCTTTTTTATATCTATACTATTTAGATCTAAACCTCCACAATCCTATCCAGCGTAAATTTGATCAATCGCTCGACGGTTTCTTGAGGTTGCTCAGAAAAGGCGCCAGTGGCTCTATTGGCAAGAATGGCGTTTAGCGATACGGCTTCATGCCCTAGAAGTTTGCTGAGCGCATAGATACCAGAGGTTTCCATCTCCAGGTTGGTGATTTGGTGGCCATCAAATTCAAAGTTGGCAATGCGATCATTCAATCCTTCTGCTGCGGGATTCAAACGCAATTTTCTCCCTTGTGGACCATAAAAACCTACATTAGTAATAGTATTTCCGTTATTCATATCTATGGTTTGGAAACGTTTTGCAAGCGTTTCTGAGCAGTGTACAACGTAGGGAACGATGTTCAATCGTTGGGTATTGAGCTGTTCTTGTACCGCTTTCGCGAAAGCGGAATCCCCACCGTCATTCTCGTACCAGTGGAACAAGCTGTCAAACCCGATCCCACGCTGGCTTAAAAGAAAGCTGTCCACGCCTATCGAGGGCTGCACTGATCCTGAAGTCCCCACGCGGATGATATTGAGGCTGGTGTGCTGATCCTTCAATTCTCGACTGTCAAAGTCGATATTTACGAGGGCATCCAGCTCGTTGAAAACAATGTCAATATTATCAGTTCCTATCCCTGTGGAAATCACGCTGATTCTTTTGCCGCGGTAGGTGCCCGTGTGGGTATGAAATTCACGGCGGCCTACTTTATGCTCTATGAAATTAAAGTGCTTGGAGACTTCCGTAACTCGTTCTGGATCGCCTACCGTTATAATGGTGTCAGCAATCTGTTCTGGGCGGAGATTCAAGTGGTAGATACTGCCATCTGAATTAATAATCAGTTCTGAGGGTGATAGAGGCATTAGCTTTGTATTGCGATGAGTGAGATTTCTACATTAACATATTTGGGGAGATTTGCAACCTCTACGGTTTCGCGTGCAGGTGCCGTTTCTTCATTAAAGTAACTTCCATAGATCTCGTTCACAGTGGAGAAGTTACCCATGTCGCTCAAAAATATTGAACATTTCACTACATCCTCAAAATCCATGTTTACCTGATTGAGGAGACTTTTTAAATGATTCATCACAAGATGGGTTTCTTCTTTTAAATCGTCAATTTTAAGATCTCCACTAGCAGGATCGATAGCGATTTGACCGCTAGTGTATAATGTTTTGCCTTGAGGTGTTTGATATAAAACGGCCTGATTATATGGGCCTATAGGTTTGGGAGCAAGCTCCGTGTAAATGATTTGCTTCATGAGCTAAAGGTACGTAATGCTTAGGATTCAAAGAATCGATTTGTTCAGGAGTTGTGTATATCTTTGTCTCAATTTTAAAGTCTTTGATTAAGTGATAGCACCCGTAGCAGCGCCTAAGAAAATTGAATCGATCAGTGTATTTGATATGTTGAAAATAGGAGTAGGGCCATCCAGTTCCCATACTCTGGGACCATGGCGTGGCGGTCGCAACTTTATTGACAAACTGCAAAAAAGAAGGGTGCTTTCCCAAGTCATGGAGGTAAAGGTGGAGCTGTACGGGTCCTTGTCACTTACTGGTAAAGGACATGCTACTGACATTGCAGTAATGATGGGACTGCTGGATGAAGATCCACAAAGCTGTGACATTGCCGCCATTCCTGATCACGTAGAACTGATCAACTCGACCAAAAGTCTCTTTCTCGGTAAAGCAGTAAAAATTGCTTTTGACCCAGCCACCCAAATAAAGTTCAACCGTAAATTCTTGCCGTTTCATCCTAATGGGATGACTTTTAAAGCAACACTGGAAGACGGTAAGAAAATCTCAGAAACCTATTTTAGTATAGGTGGTGGTTTTTTTGTGCAACGTGAGCGCAAACGCGCTGCTCGTAAGCGTATGGTGTTTGAATGTTTCCCGAGGCCCATTGAAACCGCTGAGGATTTATTGATGCACTGCCGTCAAGAAAATAAACCAGTATCTCAGATCGTTTTGGAGAACGAGCTCTATCTCAATGAGGAGAAGGAAATTGACAAAGGGCTCAGGCAAATATGGGATGTCATGCTGGACAGTATGTATACTGGTTGTCATACAGAGGGAATTCTTCCAGGCGGTCTTAACGTGCGCCGTCGAGCTTATGATTCCCACGCAAAACTTCAAAAGGGGAAGAGCTACTCTGATAAGTACGAGTGGATTGAGGCCATCAGGAAAACAGAGGTCAAATTTCGTGAGATTCTCAAGTGGGTAACCTGCTTTGCCCTTGCTGTAAATGAGGTAAACGCATCTTTAGGTAGAGTCGTCACTGCGCCTACAAATGGAAGCGCTGGTGTGATTCCAGCAGTGATGATGTACTATATGGTTATCGAGAACCATGATGCAGATTTTGAAGATATAAAGCGCTATTTGCTAGTCGCTGGAGCTATAGGTACCTTATTTAAAAAAGGAGCTACCATTAGTGCCGCTATGGGTGGCTGTCAGGCAGAGATAGGAGTGAGCAGCGCCATGGCAGCCGGTGCATTGACAGAGCTCATGGGCGGTTCTCCTGGTCAGGTGATGATGGCAAGTGAGATTGCCATGGAACATCATTTGGGATTAACCTGCGACCCCATTCAGGGATTGGTTCAAGTTCCTTGTATCGAGCGCAACGCAATGGGTGCGATAAAGGCTATAAATGCCTGCGAGATGGCGCTGGATGGCGACGTGAAAAATATTAAGGTTCCTCTGGACAAAGTGATCGCTACCATGTGGCAAACGGCTCAAGACATGAATTCCAAGTATAAGGAAACAAGTGAAGGTGGCCTTGCGGTTAATGTCGCCTTGTCAGATTGTTGATGCTTTTTTTAGCATAACCCTAATATTGCCACACATTTCAAGCATGTACTTTTGATTGATTACAATTGTATATGACCAGAAATACTCTTTTCAATCGCATCCCAATCTTCTTCATTCTTCTTTGGGTCGTAGCCTGCTCTACCTTAAATACTCAGATAAAAGGAGTTCCAAACGTTTCGACTCAAGATCAAGAGCATAGAAGCTTTTACCTGATTGGGAATTTATCTTCAGATGTGGGTGACCGTGACCAAAATCTGATTACGGCAGTAGAGTACATCAAGAAAAATGCGCAGGACCTAGACTATACTTTGTTATTAGGTGATAATATTGAGGCAAAGAAAGTTTTTGCTCGTGATCAAGATAGCGCAGATCTAAAATCCTTAAGCAGGCAACTTGACCTATTTAATGATATCAAAGGCAGCAAATATGCTATTCCAGGAGATCATGACTGGAACGATGAAGGGCTTGAAGGTCTCAAGAAAATTGAGAAACTGGTCGAGGAGCGCTGGGATAACAATGATGCCTTTCAGCCTGAGAAGGCCTGCCCATTTGAAGAAATCAATGTTTCAGAATCCATGCACCTTTTTATCGTAGATTCTGAATGGTATATACGCGACTGGAATGAGAACCCTGAATTCAATGATAAGTGCGAGATCACTACCCGTAAGCAATTTCTCGCCGTTCTGGGAGATGAGATGCGCAAACAGCGCCACAAGACCGTAATTCTAGCCATGCACCACCCTGTTTATACAAACGGGCTCTACGGCGGGCGCATAGCAGACTATAACTTGTATAAACCCACGAGAGAGAATGTATACATCCCGTTTTTGGGATCGGTGTGGAGTTTTATAAGAGCTCAAGGAGGCGTATCCCGTCAGGATCGATTCAACCCCAAAATGAATGAACTCATGGAGGAGATCAAGACCATCTCGCTGGGTTTGGATCGATTGTTTGTGGTGAGTGGACATGAGCGCAGTCTACAGTACATCGATCAGGGCAGTTTGCGACAGGTGATTTCTGGGAGCATATATGAGCAGCAAGCAGCGTCCCTGGGGAAGAATGGTCTGTTCTCTTCCGGTAGCAATGGATTTGCAGAGTTACGGGTCTACCCAGACAGATCTTCTACCGTTCATTTTTACGAGATTAAAGATGGAAAGGTGCGAGAAGTTTATGGGAATACCGCTTTCGCGAAAGCGGAACAATTCAACATAGACTCCTTACCGCAAGTAACTGAAAAATTCAAAACAGCATCCATCTATACCAAAGAAGAAACCGATGTCGATGAAGATCACGAGAACTTCTATGGAAAACACTACCGTGACCTGTATGGCACAGAAGTAAAAGCTCCAGTGGTGTTGATCGATACGTTATACGGTGGGTTGCGCATAGAACGACCTGGCGGTGGTAATCAGACGCAAGGATTGCGATTAGTAGATAGCCTGGATCGTGAGTTTAATATGCGGGCGCTAGAAAAAGATGCGCTGCGATTTTTACAAAGTGCGGGTTACGATCAGCTCGATGCAGAGCAATATTTTCAAGAAACCTTTCCAGAAGAACTGGTGCGCGACTTTTATACCGCGGCCCATCCCTATGGTGCTTTTGCGATACCGATTATGGCAAAAGCGATAGATGTAGGACATACAGAGCCTAAATTATTTTATGTTCCTAAACAAAAAGCCTTGGGGGATTTCAATACTACTCACGGCAACCGTTTGTATATGATCGTTGAGAAGCCAGATGATTCCTTTAAAGCGCCAGAGATGTTCGGTAAGAATGAAGACATTGAGAGCACTACAGACCTTTTTGAAAAAATAAGAAAAGACGAGAAGAACAATATAGATGAACGGGTCTACATAAGGGCACGCATTTTTGATATGTTGCTAGGGGACTGGGATCGCCATCAGGATCAATGGCGCTGGGCGCAGGTTCAAGATCCCAGTGATGAGGATGCACATACCTTCATGGCGATACCCAGAGATCGCGATCAGGTCTTTTCTAGATTTGATGGTAGTCTTTTTGATTTCTTGAGAAAGTACATGAGCGCGATAAGACAATTTGGTGTATACGGGCCAGATATTGAACACATCAAAGAATTCAGCAAAAGCGCTGAAAAATTAGATCGAGCTTTGCTCCAAAAAACTTCGCTCAAAGACTGGGAAGAAGAAGCTCGATTTATCCAGCAAAATTTGAATGAACAGATCGTGCGAGAAGCTTTTGAGCAAATGCCAGAGGAGGTTAAGACGGAATCTTGGGCACAGACACAGCGTGATCTATTGGCTCGCAAGGACAACTTGGTTTCTATAGTGCAGCGATTCTATGATCAATTTCTAGAATTCCAAACCCTTAAAGGGACTGATGAGCCTGATCATTTTCTTATTTCGCGTAAGCGTAACGGTATTACACGGGTTGTGGCACATAGATGGGAAGATGGTGAACTAGGAGCCCAGCTGTTTGATCGCACATTTGACGTTGCGACCACTCAGGATCTATGGCTCTTTGGTCTGGATGATGATGACATTTTTGTAGTAGAAGGTGAGACAAGTGGGCAAACTGTTGCCATTGCTATTTCTGGCGGGAAGGATGATGATACTTATGAAATCAAAGAAGGTAAGAAAATCAAGGTCTACGATTATGAAAGCGAGGATAATGAAGTTGAAAATAATGGAGGCTTTATCGTATTGCGAGATGATTATGATATCAATCATTATGATTATGAGCGCAAGCCCATTAGAACTGCAAAAATCAAGTTGAATAATGAGTATAATCCTGATCTGGGTTATATACCTACTCTAGGATATTCCAAAGAAATTATAGGTTATGAGGCAAATCCCTACAGCCGTAAGTATGGAATTGAAGTCAATTATCATAGCTTGACTCAGGCAGCGGTTTTTAAACCTTCTGCTGGATTATCAAATGTGGTAGGGCATTATAATCTAGAGTTTGAGGGACTGCTGACCACAAACAACTACACAGAAAATTTCTTTGGATTTGGTAATGATACAGATTTTGATCGAGATGCTGATTTTGATGATAATCGCGTTCTATTGCAAAGAAGAGAGGCAAAGCTATTTTTAGATCGGCAAGGTGATTATGGAAGCCGTTTCCAGTTTGATGTAGGCTATCAAAACATAGCTTTGGAAAATGAGGATGACGATCAGTATTTGAATTTAGGAGGGATTTATACCTATCGCGCGGTAGACAATGAGCGATTTGCCACAAATGGAATGCATTTCACTCTAGATGCGCGCTTTACTGACGATCTTACAGAAGATAGCGATTTTTTCAATGTTGATCCCAGTTTGACATTATGGAATGCAATAGATAATAGTAGAGACTTTGTTCTTAAAACAACTATTGGAGCTCAGACGAGACTAGGCGACCAGCCAGAGTTCTATCAGGCGGCGCAACTGGGAGCAGAGAACGGATTGCGCAGTTACCGTATGAACCGATTCTTGGGAGACGCTACACTATATGGGAGCGCAGATGTTCTCTATGACTTTGTCCCGCTCAAGACCCGGATACTTCCCTTGCATATCATGGGTTATCTAGGATTTGACGCTGGTAAGGCATGGTGGCGTGGAGATACTACAGGTAATATCCATACAAGTTACGGTGGTGGACTTGAATTTCTTATGTCGGGACTGTTCAAAGGAAGTATTTCCTATTTTTACGGTGATGAAGGCGGTAGACTGCAATTTGGTTTGAGATTCTCAAAATAATTCAAGCTACGACGCTCTGATAATTTCAATCCCGTAACGATGACTAACGACCAAGTCCTTGCAGAAGAGTTGCCATATATTGAAGAGTTTGACTTCAAGAAACACCCGAGGCGTTTTCTAAATAAGAAATTGATCGCGAGTACACTTTTCTTTATCCCTTTCTTGATCGCTATATTAGTATTGGGACTCACTATTGACGAAATAGAAACTTGGGTCACCATTACCGCTCTGGGAGCGTGGTTGTTTTTGCTGCTCCTAAGTGTTTTTATCTCCTTTAAAGGATATTTTGTCAGGGGGTATATTTTGCGAGAACTAGATATTACCTATCGCAAGGGATGGGTTTTTCATCATCAGATAACCGTTCCTTTTAATCGCATTCAGCATACAGAGGTCAGCCACGGTCCCATAGACCGTATGTTTAAACTCAAACAGCTCGAGATCTATACTGCTGGAGGATCAAGCAGTGACTTGAGTATCTCTGGGCTTGACCCACAGGAAGCAGAACGTCTTAAAGAATACATTGCAGAGAAAACAGCAAAATATGCTTAACCTCAGTACACCAAGACGACAGAGCAAACTCAGTATCCTACTCTATCTTTTCAAGGGCTTAAAAGGAATAATCACATATGTAGTTTTTGGTTATTTAGGAAGCCAGTCTATGGGGGGAATCTACTTTCTCTACTTTACGATTTTTATTGCGGTAATGGCGCTGGTGGGACCATTTATCAATTATTGGTTCTTCAAGTTTCATATCGAGAACGATGAATTCATCATTAACAAAGGTTGGCTCAATAAGGAGAAAAAAGCCGTTCCTCTTGAGCGCATCCAGTCCATCAATATCAATCAGAACCTGATCCAGCGCATTTTAGGCATTGCCGCCCTGGAAGTAGAAACAGCAGGGTCAAAGGCTAAAGAGCTTGAGATACCAGGATTACAGCGCAGCTTTGCACGCGAGTTGAAAAATTATCTCAATGAGAAAAAGCAGATCGTAGTAGATGAATTAGAAATAAAAACGGAAGACTCTCAATCGTCTGAGAAACCAGAAGGAGATATAAACCCTGATGCTACTGAATCACACGTCAGTAATCACCAGTCTAGTATGGAGAAGAAGACAGAAAGTCTCGAGATTTTGATGCAACTCGACTTTTTAGATTTGCTAAAAGTAGGTTTCACTCAGAATCACCTGCGTAGCGGCTTTGTGGCGCTGGGTGTTGTATCGGGATTCTGGTTTCAAATCAAAGATCTTGCAGAAGATTACTTTAAGGAATACACAGATCAGGTAAGTATCGAGAGTGCGGTGCGGGCTGCCACCCTGCAATTGTTGATTGTGACACTCGTCGCGTTTCTGATTATATCTGTTTTAGTGAGTCTGGTCACGGTGATCAATAAATTCTGGGGATTCAAAATGGTTAAGCAATATGATTATCTTGAAGTGAGTATGGGGCTGTTTAATCGCACAGAAACTAAAGTACCGCTCAATAAAATCCAATTGTTAGAATTTCATTCAAATCCGCTACGTAAGCTTTTGGGTTTTCACACCGGTAAAATTTTTCAGGCTCAGAGCGAGAACAATCGCACAACCAGCATTCAGGTTCCTGCTTGTAAGCGAGAACAGATCTTAAGGCTTCAGTCTCTGATATTTGGAAAACTTGTTATGGAAAATGCGCCCGTGCAGCTGCATTCTAATCCATGGTCCCATCTACGGTTGCAATTTTATATTACTGGAGTTATCAGTATTGTGGCTATGATCTGTGGATATTATTTTGATCTGTTATGGTTGATCGTAGCAGCTGGTATTTTCTTACCCTATACTTTGTTCATGGCTTATCAGTACGGGAAATATAGCCGGGTAAATCGCGATGATGAGTACATCGTTTTCTATAAGGGTTGGCTCTTCAACAGTATTATCATTTCGCCCATCTATAAGACTCAAGCTGTTGAGAAATGGCGCAGTATATTTTTAAAGCGTCGTCGGGAGTGCCACATTAATATCCATACGGCAGCAGGTTCTCGCGGTTTGAAATATCTTAAGGACAATCAAGTATCCCAGTTTATCAACCAAGTGAATAATCAGGTGCTTGTGGAAAATAGGCCCTGGATGTAAGGTTGAGTGGCTTGTCGCTGTACCGCTTTCGCGAAAGCGGAAAAATTATAGAGAATATAAGTGCATAACAACTTTAGAATACCCATCAGAAACGTGAGAATATTTAGAATTAATAGCCACGCGCTCAATGCCAAATCATTTTACGAAATTCAAACTCGTATCTAAGCTCTAATCTATACACCTAATCTACCCAAAAAATGTTCTCAAAAGAGGAAGCAAAACAAATAAGGCAGGATTTCTGGATCATGTTTGGTAAACGGTACCAGCACAAGTGGATGTTGTACAATACCGGAATCAAAGATGTGAATTTCAAATTCTCATTTGAAAAGGGTAGAGCGATGGTCTCAATAGACATCGAGCATGCTGATGAGATCTTCAGAGCCTATTATTTTGAAAAATTCACCTCCTTCAAATCGATTATGTTTGATGAGATTTCTGAAGATCTAATATTTGATGAGCATTACCAGCTAGATTCAGGTAAGGAAATTTCTAGAATCTATCTTTTCATGGACGGCGTAAAAATCATGCGCAAAACCGACTGGCCACAGGTTTATGAGTTCTTTTATGAAAATATGATGGCATTTGAACGTTTTTATCTGGAGTACAGGGATTTCATAAAGGAATAAGTCTAGTCTTTTAAGAGTTTTGGCTTAAAGGATTTTTTTGTAAATATTGTAATTTATCTTATAAGTTCCAGTCATCTAATTTATCACTTAAATTAAGGCTGCAAGCCCAATGTTTTTCATTAAGATATAGGTATAATTTCTATATTTAACTATGTTTTAAGGTTTAGGGAATGCGTAGAATTGGCTCCTCAACATTTTTATTGTTGATCTTTTTATTAATAACAACCAGCTTGGTAGGACAGGTAACCACAAAACCTGACTCGCTGCGCGCAGTAATAAAGAGTTTACCAGAGAATAAAAAACCTTTGGATCTCATGCGCCTATCATTTTATTACGCTGGGATCAATAACGATTCTGCTTTATATCTGGCGGATCGCGCTTTAAAAATCTCCAAAAAATATCGAGATAGCATTAACATTATTAGAGCGCATCGCATTAAGGGTGTTGCTTATTTTGAAATAGGAAATACAGATTCCATGATGCTTCATTATAATAGAGGAGCAGAGCTCGCCCTTAAGAGTAATGAGGAACTACAGTACGCTCATTTTAAAAATAATATAGGCAACCATCTTCTCTCGAGAAGTGTCTATGACAAGGCTATCGAGAATTTCTATGAGGCTAAGCGGGTTTATGACGTTTATCCAGATCTCTATGATCGCGCCATGATTAATAATAATCTGAGTTTAGCTTACCGAGATATTAATGATTATGATAAAGCACTCAAATTTGCGAGACTCGGTCTTGAAGTCAGGAAACAAATAAAGGATAGTGTGGACATCGCAAACTCCCTGAGCAATATCGCATCCATCTATATTTTACTCAACAAACCAGAGGAAGCGAGGACCGCAGCCGAGAAAGCTATCGATATATCACATCAAATAAATGATACGCGACACATCCCCAATTCCTACGTTCACATAGCATGCAGCTATCGTATTGAGGGCGACTGTGAGAAGGGAATCGAAGCTTATAAAAAGGCTCTGGAATATTCTACCGTGAATGAAAATCAGGCAATTGAAGCGGAAAACTATAATTCTATTGCCTACGCCCTCTATGAATGTGATAGATACGATGAGTCCATTGAAAATGCTGAACTTTCATTAAAACTAAGCAGAGAGCTGGATTTAAAATATACGTTGAGCGAAGTGTATTACATCTTAGCGCTCAATCACATCCAAAAAGGCAATAGTGAACTTGCCATTGAGTTTACGGAAAAATGGAAAGAACAATACACATTGGTTTACAATAATGATCTTAATGATGTTATTGCTGAATCTGAGGTTTCTTATCGAGTAGATGACTACAAAAGGAAAATAGAGCTCGAGAAACTTAAAAAGGAACAAGAGGCTTATAAGAATAAAGTACTTTGGTATGCCATAGCGGGAATACTAGTGATTGTGAGTTTATTAATTTTCTTTTTGTACCAATTCAACCGTCGCAAGCATGAAAAGGCCCTTGCCGCAGAAAAGGACAAGAACTTTAAGGCTATCATTTATGCAGAGGAAAAGGAACGTCAGCGTATCGCCCGCGAGCTCCATGACGGGATTGTTCAGCAATTGGGAGCGACGGTAATCAAAGCTCAAAACACACTCGTCAAGATAGGAGCGGAGCAAAATGCGCAAGCCCAGTCGATTATCACAGATATAGAAAACACGGGAAGGGAAGTACGTGATCTATCCCATCAAATGATGCCTAGAGCACTGGAGTCAGGACTGGTAACGGCATTAGAGGAATTATTTGCAAGTACCTTTTCACCACTACAAATCAGCTACGATTTTGAGCATCGTGACGTCGAGAATAAGTTGCCCGATAATGTGGAGATAACCCTGTATCGCATCGCGCAAGAACTGGTGAATAATATCATCAAACACAGTCAGGCCACATCCATCCAGATTCAACTGTTTATCATGGTCAGCAACGTGATATTCATGATGGAGGATAATGGTGTAGGCTTGAAAAAGTCTTCTAGTCAGGGCATAGGAATGAAAAATATCAAGACTCGAGTAGATCTGATCAAAGGCGATGTAAAATTTAATATCTTGGAACCAGGAACCTTAGCTACGATAAAAATTCCGCTTGATGAAAACTAAAGTCCTCATTGCAGATGATCATCCGCTTATTGCAGAAGGCGTTCAGAAAACGATCGACCAGAGCGATCGTTATGAGGTTGTGCAAGTGGTTGAAAATGGTCAGTTGGTTTTGGACTATCTAGAGAACAATCAGGTGGACATCATTTTACTGGACATAGAAATGCCGGTGATGAACGGTATTGAGTGCGCACGTAAAGTTTTGCGAGATCATCCCGAGCAAAAAATCGCGATCCTCTCCTTACATCAGGACATCTACACGATAAAAAAAGTCCATGAATCGGGTATTAAAGGGTATATGCTTAAAACCATTCCACCTGCAGAATTATTGCATGCGCTAGATACAATCACACGTGGAGGTAGACATTTTGATGCGGCCATAACCGAGAAACTGCTAGATGGCAAAAAAGGCAAAGCCGAAACCCGATTTGATGAACAGAAAGGACTCATTTCTGAACTGACTGAAAGAGAGTTGGAAATCATCAAGTTGGTTTGTCAGGGCATGAGTACTAAGGAAATTGCAGAAAAGATTTTTGTAAGTTTCAAGACAGTGGACAGCCACCGTACCAATATCATGCGCAAACTCAACCTCAATAACGTCGTATCTCTCGTACGTTTTGCACTTGAAAACGATTTATGTTAGAACATAATCTGGTTTGAAAAACCCATTTCAGGTAATTCCCTGAGACGATTCAGGTAATTCCCCTATTTCAAGGGTATGATGATGGTTCTAGTTTTGGTGTATCAACACTAAAACACACATCATGAAAACTTTATTCAAATTCAAATCCTACATTTTTCTAGCGCTTTGCCTCACTGCAATGCCTGTAATGCAAGCTCAAGACGCTGCAGATCCAGCTCAGGCTGAACTCGTTCATGGTTTTTCGGAAATTCTCGTAGAACTATTCAAAAATGAAAAATTTAAACTAGTTGCTACTGAAAAAGGACAGCTGAGTCCTAAACAAAGTACGGGTGAGGTGGTGTTCAAACAAAAAAAGAACCGTCAGTATGTATTTGTACTTGCCTATCACGCTGACAGACCAGTAACTCCGTTAATTGATGTTTCTAACGAAGACAAGTCTCAAACTACTACCCTCAACGATTTCTTTTCTCCTTACACAATGAATAACCATCCCTTAGTTCCTAAAAAAGTTAAAATGCTCAAGGCAGAATTTGGAAGTAATGTGAAGGGTACCTTCACTTTTGAAATATTCAACAGTTCTGATGCTGGATATGCAGAGGTTATGGTCTTTGAGAAAAAGATGTAGTGTATAGTTTTTACGCTTTCGCGAAAGCGAAACAATTCACAAATACATTTGAAAAAAAATCATGAAACCTTTTCATACATTGCTTTTAGCTATACTGATCTTGTTTCCAACGCTCGTTGTAAGTCAATCAATATCTACTGATCAGAACAATTTGATCCAAGCTATCAATCAGATACTGGATGAAAATAAAATCCCTAACATTAAAAACCTGGATCGCGATCTGCAGTCCTACAAAGACGATTTTGAATACATTAAAACACTTTCCAGTAAGATGGAACCTCATTCCAAAAGTCTTGCTCAGAGCACGGGTTGGGATCAATTTATCATTCCAGAGAGCTCGCTCACGGGTTACCGTTGTGTCAAGGGCGGCTGCCGGGATGGTGATGGTATCCTTGAAATAGACCGCAAAAACATTTACTATTTGGGACAATTTGCAGATAAAAAAGCACACGGCGAGGGCGTTCTTTATTTCGTCGATAACGGTTTTCTAAAAGGAACTTTCAGGAGGGGTTTTCTACAAGCCGTGATCTTTATTGGAACAAAACTTCAACTTGCCCAACTCACGGCAGATAGCGGCGCGCTCAGAACGGCAAGCAACTGGTATCACAATGATTTTGACGCCCTCTATACCGGTGCTATAAACAATCAGCTGGAATTTGCAGAAAACAATTTCAAAAATAAACTGCAGAGTACATATATGGATTTAACCCTGAGACAGGATGATGATGGTAAGGTTACTTCATTTTTTGGAAAACTTGCTGATGGTCAAGGAAATATCTATGAATCTGATTTTAAGCCAGATCTCAAACCTGCAGATGGAAAGTTCAAGTGGACGCGACCCAGCGGTGAGATTGTAGAGTCAAAAATGGTAGGAGGAGAGATGCAGCGCTTCAACGTAATTATTAGAGATGATAAAACCATATATTTTGGAGAGGTAGATGAAGAGTGGCGGCCTCACGGCAAGGGATTTGCGACGGTAGATGGTAAGCGCTTGCCTGACGAGCAATGGAATCATGGCAATCCTGTCGCCTCTTCAAAACCTGGTAAAGGTCCGGAAAAAATTTCTTACCGTGAGAAAGTGATGACAGTAATGAAGATGCTTTGCCGCAAGGAAGGCTGGAGTAAAATAAAATATTGTAAAGTTCCTGAAGGCAACTATGTAGATGTCCACTCTACAGGTAATAATAAAATTATGATGGTCAACCTGACAGAGCAACCCCAGAAATTCAAAATCAGACTGTTGTTTACAAATATGTGCGATGAATTCTCATTAAAAAAATGGCAGACCATTACGATACCGGCAGGTAATCCAAATGATTTAGGTAAAAGTGGTAGAAGACTTTTTAAACTTTGTCTACCACCTGATTCCAGCAAGAGCTATGGTATTGAAATCAAAGGAGAGGATGCTAAGAATGTATATTGGGTAATCAAAAAATAGATTTTCTCAATTCACCCTATCTCGCTCACCCTCACTACCACCATCGCGATTTCTCAGGTCTTTGACGTCACTCATCCCAAAACTACAACTCAAGTAAAAGCGCGCCTGTCTGGAATCGCCGCCTCCGGCGCCAATGATTTGCAAACCTGGGAATTCAGTGGTGGCGTTCCAGTAAGATGTATAAAGCGCATCGTTAAGGCTCAGTTTTGCGGTCCAGTTTTCCCATTTTTTCTGCAATCCTAGGGTCAGGGATCCCAGCGGATCGGTCTGGTAGGTTCCTCCCTATACGGTAGGGCCGCTATACCATCCAGAGATTTCTGCGGTCCACCCGCTTGTCGCGCCTGCCCTGAGCGAAGTCGAAGGGAAAGCGTAATTCAATTGAGCATAACCACCATAGGTAGTCTGGTCGATGCTGATGAAGCTTGAGTCAGTAGAGTTGTACTCATCGTGCGTAAAATAAGCACTGGCATATCCATTGAGTTGCTCGGTAATTTTAAAGGGTGATCCCACGCTCAGGTTATAGATTTCTTGATCGGCTACGTCTTGACTGATCAAAAAGTTCCTGCCATCAGGTATCGGCTCTGTAATCCGGGCAAAGGAATCGGTAATATAACTGTAGCTCAAGCTGGTTGTGAGTTTGTACTTAAAAGTATGCGAGAGCTTCAATTTGTCCGTATATTGAGGTTGCAAAAACGGATTTCCCCTACGACTGCTCAGCGCAACGCCCCAAGGTAAGATGAATAGTGCTATATGTTTTGAGGTTTTGATTTCGGTTCTATTTAGTTTGAAAGCCCCCTCCCTGCATCCGGCGAGGAACGAGAGGAATGCAAATTGGGGGTGTTCGCTGGATTCCGTTTATGTTTTTAGAAGAGCTCATAAGAAAAAGAAATATTGAAAAAAGTGATCATGGTAGACGACGAAGACGCGGGTCGCAAGCTGATCTCCCAATACCTCGCGCATCATCCTGAGATGATCGTGGTGGGTGAGGCGAATAACGGTGTAGATGCGGTCAAGATCATCAATAAATTCTCACCAGATCTAGTCTTTATGGACGTGCAAATGCCGGGCATGACTGGCTTTGAGGTTTTGGGGTACCTGGATGAATTGCCCAATATCATTTTCAGCACGGCTTATGATCAGTATGCGTTGCAGGCTTTTGAGGTTCATGCATTGGACTATTTGCTCAAACCATACACACGAGAGCGATTTGATACGGCTCTGGCAAAAGTCAATAAAAGCGACACCGTAACCGTACTTCCTCTGGCTGAGGAACAACTCGCCGCTAAAAAAGACTATCCCGATCGTGTCATCGTGCAAAAAGGAAGTAAATATATTACGATCTCAACATCTGATATCGAGTACATAGAAGCTTATGGCGACTACGCCAAAATCTTCACCGCAGAGGATCAGCTACTCAGTAATAATGGACTCGGAGCATTGGAGGATAAACTCGATCCCAAAGAATTTATGCGCGTACACCGCAGCACCATTCTCAGGCTGGAACATGCTCAAGAGATTAGTAAAATAGGGAAGGGCTTTGTGATCACCACCAGCAGCGGTAAAAAAGTACGGGTAAGCCGCAGCTATGCGCAAAAGATTAAGGATTTGATGGTGTAAGATTGAATAGGGTTTGCTCCATAATTTGTGTATGAACTCTTAAAGCCATCAAGCTTTTGATCACATTCAAATTGCGTCAGAAATTCAATGCAAGCTGACTCAAGGTTTCTTCTTCTTGTTAAAGATTCTGTAGAAAATAAAGAGTCCCGCATAGAACCCCATGATGAAAATAAGAAATGTATTGTCCATAACTGCGTCTTTTATAGCATACGTGTCATTATGAGGAAAATGTTACACTTTTAGCCAACTAATATTTTTGAAATCAGCGTGTTACCCACGTTGATCCAAAATCCCATCCAGCAACTTTTTCACCTGTACATCGCCATAACCGTAGATAGGCTCGCGTTTGCAGAATTCTCTGAAGATAGTTCCAAAATCAGTAGTGTTGAGATCGTCCATGATCTGGAGGAGCGACTGAGTGGGTCTTCCTTGATTTCCAGCAGTAGGAATGCGGGCGATATGCGCCTCCACCGCAGCGGGTATAAATGGATGACTGTTTTTTAAGCGGTGCTCGGTTTTGGCCAGGTTATCCAGATCATTCTTTTGGTAGAACTCCCAAATTCCCGCCAGGTCATCCAGTGCAGTCAGTCCTGTTTTACGCTCAAAAACTTCCACCAATTCTGCTGTGGTCAAGCCTCCAAATCCATAAGGCGTATGCGCCGCAGGGCGGATCAAGTAGAGTTGCCTATCGCGATGCGATTGCCTTAAAATATGGATCACAAACCAAAAATTCACTTGGCAAAACAAATCATCTTCAAACCACAAATACACCGCCGCCGGCTCTGGAATGTTTTGGATTTTTACGAATTCTGGAACAGTGTTTTCCAAATAATCCTGCTCAGTAAAATCTGCATAATTCTTGCTAATGAATGCCGCCCGCTGCTTAAAAATGCGCTCAGGCTGTCACCCTGCACAGGCCCATCTACCAGACATTCCCGACCAACGATGATCTTCCCTGGAATCGTTTTGGGAAATTGCTCTTTTAAAGCATCGCCGTTGAGGATGTGGTAGTGGGTGTTCATTTACTTTCTAGGTAAAATTTTGATAATTAAAGATAGTGCAAACTGTTTTTTCAATAACCAACCTTTAAAATGAATGAGGAGAGCATAAATACTAACAATTTGATTTTATTAAGAAAAGCTTTACATTTATGCGACCATTAACGAAATCCCCCTTTAAAAAATGGCTGAACTGCATTCGTGAATGTGGTAAGCTTAGTTTTGAAGGGGTTTTTGTTTAGCGATGGGTCAAAAAAGAAAGCGACCCGTAAAGGCCGCTTTAAATGTTTTAGTTCGCAATTTGCTATTAACGATTTGAGCTCATGAAACATTTAAGCAAAAAAAATGCCTCCCAGTTGAAGTCGAGAGGCTAACTTAAATGTTTTCACAACGGAATAATCCTTATTGTGAATTGCTTTCAGATTGTAAAGATATAAAAACTAACTAACTACACATAATATGAAACGAATTTTAGGACTGGACTTAGGGACGAACTCGATTGGGTGGGCATTACTCAACTATGAGTTTCAAAATAACAATAGCTATATAATCGATTCTGGATCGAGAATTATCCCGATGTCCAAGAGGGTTCTTAGCGATTTCGAAAAAGGAGTTACAAAATCGCAAACCGCTGAGAGAACGGATGACAGAGGCACACGTCGCCTTTACGAGCGAAGCAATGTCAGACGGGAGAGATTACACAGAGTCCTAAATATATTAGACTATTTTCCAAACCATTATTCCAACCTTGTCGATTTTGAAAGCAAAAAAGGTCAGTTTAAGAAACAAGAAGAACCTTTGATTGCCTATTCAAATGAACGAGATGAAAACGGAAAACATATTTTCCTTTTTATGGATTCATATCTTGAGATGGAGAACGAGTTCAGGAAAGTACATCCTTCTTTACCAAAACTGAATAAGAAAGGTAAACCATTCAGGTTACCCTATGACTGGACATTGTACTATTTGAGGAAGAAAGGATTAACCCAAGAATTAACTAACGCAGAACTAGCTTGGATTTTACTCAATTTCAATCAGAAGCGCGGTTACTATCAGGCTCGAAACGAACAAGAGATATCCATAGATGAAAATAAGACTGTTGAATACAAGGTTTTGGTGGCGTCTGATTTTAAAGAGACCGAAGAAAAAGTGGATAACAAAGTTTTATATAATATCATTTTTAAAGATGAAGAAGGATTGGTATATGATGATTCAAAAAAGAAAACCACTAAACCTGAACTATGGAAAAATAAAGAAACAGAATTTATAGTAACCAGCACCTTAAAAAAAGATGGTTCGTTATCTCGTACCTATAGAGAAGTAAAAACTGAGCAAGACTGGGAAGCCATAAAGAGAAAAACTGAACAAGATTTAAGTGACCAGTTTGTAGGAAAGTACATATATGAAGCCATTCTAAGAAAACCTACTCAAAAAGTTAGAGGGGAATTAATCAGAACTATTGATCGAGAATTCTATTTTGATGAATTAGAAGCAATACTTAGAACTCAATTAAAGTATAGAACGAATGAATGGCTAGATGATGAGATTTACAAGAAAGCAGTAGATGAATTATATCCAAACAATCAAGAACACGCAGAAAACCTTTTAAAGCAAAAGGATAAATTCATTCATCTTTTTCTTCGTGATATTCTTTTTTATCATCGCCCGTTAAAAAGCAAGAAGTCGCTTATATCAAAGTGTAATTTTGAAAAACGGTTTTATAAGGATTCAGAAACTGGGGAGAAGCAAACGGTAGCCATTAATGGCATGCCTAAGTTACACCCATTGTTTCAAGAATTTAGGATTTGGCAATTAACGCATAATCTCAAGATTCAAATGAGAGAAACAGAATCAAATGGCAAGATATTGCTCAATGTTGATGTCACAAATCAATTTCTTAAAGCCAGAAAAGACTTTGTTGCTTTTTTTGAATTTCTCTATAATAAAGAAACAATCACTCAAAAACAGTTGGTCGCCTACTTTATCAAGAGCAAAAAAGATCAGGCGAGTTATCGATGGAATTATTCCGATGATGACAAGCTGAAATTGGATTGCAATCAAACAAGACCGAAATTACTCTCTAAGCTCAGTAAGGCAGACAAACCTAAATTAACAGCAGAGTTAGAGTTAAAATTGTGGCATATCATATACTCGGTAACAGACAAGAAAGAATACTATACTGCCATAGAGAAGCTTTCAAAAAAGCACCAATTTGAAGAGGAAACGTTCAAGAGATTAGAACGTAGCCCAATGCTCAAAAAAGAATACGCGTCCTATTCCGAAAAGGCTATCAAAAAACTACTGGCTTTAATGCGCACTGGCCAAAACTGGAAAGAGGATAAGATTGATAAAAAAACCTTAGATAGGATCGATAAACTAATTACTGGAGAATTTGATGAGTCCTTGAAGAACAGAGTCCGTGAAAAGGCTATTCATCTTACCGAGATAAGTGATTTTCAAGGCCTGCCGTTATGGCTTGCCTCTTATGTTGTTTATGGCAGACACGCAGAAGTGGACGTGACCCAATGGAAAAATTCAAAAGACCTACGTGATTATATTAAAGGTTTTAAACAACACAGTCTGCGCAATCCTATTGTAGAACAAGTATTGCTTGAATCCCTGAGGGTTACCTTGGATATTTGGCAAGTTTATGCTGAGAAATTCAACATACCATTTGAAACCTACAAGGATGAAAAGACTAAAAAGGAATATAAAAACTATGAACGATTATTCGATGAAATCCACATCGAGATAGGCAGAGACTTAAAAAACCCTAAAAAGGTAAGAGAAAGAATTTCTGACTCAATTAATAAAAACAAGAATACGAATCAGCGAGTAAGAAACTTACTTTATGAGTTGAAGAACTATGAGGATGTTAAAGAAGTACGACCAAAATCCAGAACACACTTTGAAAAGCTCAAAATTTACGAACAGACTGTCCTGTCACTTTTTACAGACAAGGAACTGGCCAAAGAGACCTTAGAAGGAAAACTTACCGTAGACAAGTTCATAAAAAAGGATGTACCAACATCTACCGAAGTACTAAAATATAAGCTGTGGTTGGAGCAAAAGTACGTTTCACCTTATACTCAAAAAATAATACCGCTTAGTGACCTGTTTACCTCAAAATATGAGATTGAGCATATCATTCCTCAAGGCAAGTTTTTAGACAACTCATTCAACAACAAAGTAATATGTGAAACCAACGTTAATAAACTGAAAGATAACAGAACAGCTTATGTCTTTATCCAAGAGTTTCAGGAAACCGAGGTGCCATTAGGTGAAGGTAAGAGTGTTTTTATTCCAAGCCAATCTAGCTATGAGAAGTTTGTAAAAGATAATTATGACAGTAAGAAGCTATCAAATTTGCTCTTAGAGGAAATACCTCAAAAATTGAGTGAGCGCGAAAAAACGGATATGAGATATATCAGCAAAGTAGCGCTTAAGATATTCAGCAATATTGTCAGGGAAGACGGTGAGCAAGAATCTACTGTTAAAAATGTATTACCTGTTGCTGGTGGGGTAACCGCAAAGTTGAGGGCAAGTTGGGGTCTTAATGCAGTTTGGAGTGAGCTCGTTGAAGATCGCTTTAAAAGACTCAACCGATTGATTTGTGGTGAGGAGAATGAAGAGAATGGTTTATTTGGTAGTATTAAGAAAGATGGAGGATTCTTCAAGCCTGAAGTTCCTCTTGAACTCAAACCTAACTTTCAACTTAAAAGAATAGATCATCGCCATCACGCCTTGGATGCTATCGTTATAGCTTGTGCTACTAGATCTCACGTCAATTACATCAACAATCAGCACGCAAAAGAAAATGCAAAACGATATGATCTAGGTAGAAAGCTTAGAGAAACAAAAGAAATTGAAAAAACCGATGTTCTTACTGGCGAGAAAACAAAACATACAGTTTTAGCAGACTACAAAAAACCGTGGGATAATTTTACCGCTTCCGCGAAAGCGAGCTTACAAGTTATCGTAATTAGCTTTAAGCAAAATCTACGTGCCATTAACAAAGCCAGCAATTACAACTGGCAATACAAGAACGAAAAAGGAGAGTACCTCTATGGCAAAAATGGGAAGAAGAAAAAACAATGGATAGAACAAACCAATGGTAAAAGAAATTGGGCAATAAGGAAGCCTTTGCACGAGGACACTTATTTTGGACTCATTGAAAATGGTGAGCATAAAGAACATTTGGTCAAACGAGAGCCACTTAATACGTCATTCAATGAAAAGAAAATAAAAGATGTGGTTGACCCAGTTACGAAACAGATTCTTCTTAAACATTTGAAACAAGAAAAATTCTTGAATCAAAAAGACGAAAATGGCAAGGCGTTAAAGCCAGAAGAAGTTGCTTTTTCGCAGGCAGGTATTGCAGATATGAACGACAATATTTTGGAGTTGAATAATGGAACATTTCATCATCCCATTAAAAAGGTCCGCTTAAAATTCAATAAGGGAAAACAATTCTCTATACGAAAATGGACTGATGAAGAAGATAATCTTATCCGCGAAACAAAATTTGTCAAATCAGCATCTGGCACTAATCTTTACTTCTGCATTTACGAGAAAGATGGGGAAAGAAAATATTATGTCCCACGTTTTGAAGAAATTATAGAAACCCAGAAGCTAGAACAAAATTTACGACTATCAGAGAAAAAAAATGTACCAGAACGTCATCCCGATTTCCCTGATTTCAAACTCAAATTCTATTTACAACCTAATGATTTAGTCTATGTGCCAATAGAAGAAAATGAGGATGTTAATTTTTCAAATTTGTCAATGAGGCAACTGCATAACCTATATCAATTTAAAGATGGAAGTGGTACAACGGCTAATTTCATTCCCATGTATTCTTCCGATACTATATACAATCTAAAAGACAATTCAAAACGAAAGAATTTTGCAAAGGAGTACGGATTAAATTATGTGGACTTAATAAAGAATGAATATGGTCTTGGCAGTCCTCAATTAAAAAGTCAAAACACCGTTGACGGGATTCAAGTCAAATCTGTTTGCTGGAAATTGATAGTTAGTCGCTTAGGTGAGGTTATCAAAATTGAAAGATAATGATCAAACGCACCCTGTTCTTCGGCAACCCAGCCTACCTCAGTACTAAAAATGAACAATTGGTTGTCAATTATCCAGATGATGATAAAGATGAACGCACGACGCCCATTGAAGATCTAGGCTATATCGTATTGGAAGATCCACAAATCACCATAACCACGAGTTTATTACGTAAGTTGATCGATAATAAAACTGCCGTAATCACCTGCAACAGTCAGCATTTGCCTACGGGCTTATTACAACCTTTACAGGGGCACAGTGAACAAACGGTGCGTTATAGACATCAGCTAGATGCTAGTGTGCCGCTCAAGAAAAACCTGTGGAAGCAGACTGTTATTGCCAAAATTGATAACCAAGCCAATCATCTATTGAGAAGAGGCAAAAACGCTTTACGGTTAAAACGATATGTAGGGGAAGTGGGCAACTCCATTCATGACAACGAAGAGGCTCTCGCGGCAGCTTATTATTTCCAACGCCTGTTTGATGACTTAGAGAATTTTAGCCGTAATCAGAAAGGCATACCGCCCAATAATTTACTCAACTACGGTTACGCCATTTTAAGAGCCGTTGCCGCAAGAGCTCTTGTTTCAAGTGGGCTTTTGCCTAGTCTGGGTATTTTTCATCACAATAAGTATAATGCCTTCACTTTGGCAGATGATGTGATGGAACCCTATCGACCTTTTGTGGATATGGTAGTTTATGATATCGTCATATCAGGAGTTGAAATAGAAGAATTGACAAAAGATCTCAAAAGTCAACTTCTAATGATTCCAGCGATGGATGTTGTTATGGATGGTAAAAACAGTCCACTGATGAATGCGATGAGCCGTACGACCAATTCGCTTTGGGAATGTTACGAGGGAAGTAGTCGTAAGATTCTATATCCTAAATTTCAGAAAACTGTTATGTAAATGATTAATAAATGGGGAATTTCGATCGACTTAATCAATACCGAAGTATGTGGGTAATGGTGTTGTTTGATTTACCTACAGACTCGATTAAGGAGCGTCGAGCCGCCACAAAATTTAGAAAGCAATTGCTGGATGATGGTTTCAACATGTTTCAGTTCAGTATCTATCTACGTTTTTGTCCAAGCCGTGAGAATGCTGGTGTTCATATTAAGCGTACAAAAACCAATTTGCCGAAAAAGGGAAAGGTCTGCATCATGCAGATTACCGATAAACAATTTGGCATGATTGAGCTCTTCCACGGTCAAAAGGAAACTGATACTGAGCCACCACCCCAACAATTGGAACTTTTTTAGAATCTATCCAATATCATGCTGAGCTTGTTCCCTGAGCGGCGTCGAAAAATGTCGAAGAGCTACTGTAGGCATCTCCTTACAATCACTAAAATGTCAGTTCGAGCGCAGTCGAGAACGATTTGACCCCTAAAATCATGATTCTACTAAAAGGCATAAAACAAACATACCCAGCATTTTGTGCTGGGTATGTTGTCAAAGATCACATCTTTTGGAATTCTGAAAGCAATTCACAACATTTGAGCTAATTTGCGCTCTATGATAAGAGTTGTCAAAGATCACATCTTTTGGAATTCTGAAAGCAATTCACAACCACGTGGTCAGATTGATGTAGATTTTGCCGGTTGTCAAAGATCACATCTTTTGGAATTCTGAAAGCAATTCACAACTGATTCAGAAAGTGGATCAAGAATTACTTAGTTGTCAAAGATCACATCTTTTGGAATTCTGAAAGCAATTCACAACATTTAAGATGTTATTAATTACATGCAGATCGTTGTCAAAGATCACATCTTTTGGAATTCTGAAAGCAATTCACAACACTTCTGAACTTATGATTTCTTACCGATGGGTTGTCAAAGATCACATCTTTTGGAATTCTGAAAGCAATTCACAACCAGACCCACCTACCGAATAGCTGTACTACTGTTGTCAAAGATCACATCTTTTGGAATTCTGAAAGCAATTCACAACTCTACCGCGATGTCTTGATTTTCAGTACCGTTGTCAAAGATCACATCTTTTGGAATTCTGAAAGCAATTCACAACATTGGTAACGTTTTATTAGTTAGTAGTTTAGTTGTCAAAGATCACATCTTTTGGAATTCTGAAAGCAATTCACAACTCATACCGATAGGATAAGTTCCGACTCTATGTTGTCAAAGATCACATCTTTTGGAATTCTGAAAGCAATTCACAACTAGACCTGTAGATACGACGGTTTGCATTCAGTTGTCAAAGATCACATCTTTTGGAATTCTGAAAGCAATTCACAACCGTGGTGAACCTTACGTTTAGTTCAAAGGTGTTGTCAAAGATCACATCTTTTGGAATTCTGAAAGCAATTCACAACTTGACGGGCGCACGAATGGCTCTACGACAGGTTGTCAAAGATCACATCTTTTGGAATTCTGAAAGCAATTCACAACAAATGTCCTCATCGAGGACATTCCCTCGTTGTTGTCAAAGATCACATCTTTTGGAATTCTGAAAGCAATTCACAACAGGACAGACAACACACTACCTCAGGTAGAAGTTGTCAAAGATCACATCTTTTGGAATTCTGAAAGCAATTCACAACCCTAATTCTGAAGTGGTGTTGTTAGGAACAGTTGTCAAAGATCACATCTTTTGGAATTCTGAAAGCAATTCACAACGCGTTCTCACCGTCCTTGGTCAGTAATAAAGTTGTCAAAGATCACATCTTTTGGAATTCTGAAAGCAATTCACAACTCAAAAAACGCCATGATACCTGAATCGTCAGTTGTCAAAGATCACATCTTTTGGAATTCTGAAAGCAATTCACAACTAATGTCCTCATCCAGGACATTCCCTCGTTGTTGTCAAAGATCACATCTTTTGGAATTCTGAAAGCAATTCACAACTCGATGTTCAACACGGTAGGGTTGAAAAAGGTTGTCAAAGATCACATCTTTTGGAATTCTGAAAGCAATTCACAACTACTAACGATAGTGCTGCCTATGGGTTGCGTTGTCAAAGATCACATCTTTTGGAATTCTGAAAGCAATTCACAACCAGGTAATGCCTACGATGGGACTCCTGCCAGTTGTCAAAGATCACATCTTTTGGAATTCTGAAAGCAATTCACAACTTGATAGAGCAGCTCCACGTCCCAGCCATCGTTGTCAAAGATCACATCTTTTGGAATTCTGAAAGCAATTCACAACTTTGAGTTTTATGGATCTATTTTGTGGCGAGTTGTCAAAGATCACATCTTTTGGAATTCTGAAAGCAATTCACAACGCTGTGCGCTGCATGCAGCGCTTCCATTCGTTGTCAAAGATCACATCTTTTGGAATTCTGAAAGCAATTCACAACTCAGGGTACGTGTGGAGCAGGATGCTGATGTTGTCAAAGATCACATCTTTTGGAATTCTGAAAGCAATTCACAACAGTTGAGGTTTAGTGGATCGGGCAGGAGTCGTTGTCAAAGATCACATCTTTTGGAATTCTGAAAGCAATTCACAACACCCTCTCATTTTTGGTCTGTGAACCGGTGTTGTCAAAGATCACATCTTTTGGAATTCTGAAAGCAATTCACAACTTTACATTAGGTCTATCTTTATTGCTTGTAGTTGTCAAAGATCACATCTTTTGGAATTCTGAAAGCAATTCACAACAGCAATCCAGAGCATAAGCAGGTAGTTGTTGTTGTCAAAGATCACATCTTTTGGAATTCTGAAAGCAATTCACAACACGGCAATCTTTAGTATGCCATAAACACAGTTGTCAAAGATCACATCTTTTGGAATTCTGAAAGCAATTCACAACAGAAGGTTGTCTCGCATGGATTTGCGCACGTTGTCAAAGATCACATCTTTTGGAATTCTGAAAGCAATTCACAACTCTTTCATACCACATCACTTAAGAATTGATGTTGTCAAAGATCACATCTTTTGGAATTCTGAAAGCAATTCACAACTACTGCCGCTGATTGATAAAACCACGATCCGTTGTCAAAGATCACATCTTTTGGAATTCTGAAAGCAATTCACAACTTAAAGACTCATTCATTTTTTGATCTGAAAGTTGTCAAAGATCACATCTTTTGGAATTCTGAAAGCAATTCACAACTGGATACATGTGGCATGCCCAGTCGCTCAGGTTGTCAAAGATCACATCTTTTGGAATTCTGAAAGCAATTCACAACTCAGAATTCCGTTTCCCTTAGAACGATGGTGTTGTCAAAGATCACATCTTTTGGAATTCTGAAAGCAATTCACAACCAGACAGATCTTGGAACTGAAACCGATTCAGTTGTCAAAGATCACATCTTTTGGAATTCTGAAAGCAATTCACAACAAGAAAAGCGATCGTGAAACTACGCTTGAAGTTGTCAAAGATCACATCTTTTGGAATTCTGAAAGCAATTCACAACTTTACCGAGGGACTTGTTAAGATTGTCAAAGTTGTCAAAGATCACATCTTTTGGAATTCTGAAAGCAATTCACAACTATCTATGGATGCGTCAGTAAATCCCATATGTTGTCAAAGATCACATCTTTTGGAATTCTGAAAGCAATTCACAACGCAAAAACCCGTATTCCCTTTAATTGAAACGTTGTCAAAGATCACATCTTTTGGAATTCTGAAAGCAATTCACAACCTGTGGTCTATGATAATATCACAAGCCTTCGTTGTCAAAGATCACATCTTTTGGAATTCTGAAAGCAATTCACAACATCGCGATCGAGAATTTGAAGCGCTTAAAGGTTGTCAAAGATCACATCTTTTGGAATTCTGAAAGCAATTCACAACTAAATTTTGCGGGATATCGATATCCTCGTGTTGTCAAAGATCACATCTTTTGGAATTCTGAAAGCAATTCACAACATTACCAATGCACACTGCAGGGCGAGCTCGTTGTCAAAGATCACATCTTTTGGAATTCTGAAAGCAATTCACAACCTATAGGTAAATGAAGAATTTACCGGTACGGTTGTCAAAGATCACATCTTTTGGAATTCTGAAAGCAATTCACAACATCACCGCATGCCAGTCGGCATCTGGATAAGTTGTCAAAGATCACATCTTTTGGAATTCTGAAAGCAATTCACAACGTTTTAATAAATACTATGTGCGCGCCTATAGTTGTCAAAGATCACATCTTTTGGAATTCTGAAAGCAATTCACAACTTTATGCCTGGGCAAAAATTGTCCTCTGGTGTTGTCAAAGATCACATCTTTTGGAATTCTGAAAGCAATTCACAACTAGGATTGGATTTTCCCATAATGGGAAAAGTTGTCAAAGATCACATCTTTTGGAATTCTGAAAGCAATTCACAACAGGATAGTAGCAAGACCGCAACCGTTGAAAGTTGTCAAAGATCACATCTTTTGGAATTCTGAAAGCAATTCACAACGACAGATTATAACACCGTGGAATCCATCGAGTTGTCAAAGATCACATCTTTTGGAATTCTGAAAGCAATTCACAACTAGTCATACGGGTACCACCGGAGACGATGGGTTGTCAAAGATCACATCTTTTGGAATTCTGAAAGCAATTCACAACGGTTCAGCTCCCTCTTCCTTGGATGGTTCTGTTGTCAAAGATCACATCTTTTGGAATTCTGAAAGCAATTCACAACAGATGCGATGATTAAGCACCGAGCAAAATTGTTGTCAAAGATCACATCTTTTGGAATTCTGAAAGCAATTCACAACTGAAGGTTGGATATCCTACCGCCCAAGGTGTTGTCAAAGATCACATCTTTTGGAATTCTGAAAGCAATTCACAACACGGTGCAACAGGTGCAAGTAGATCCAGTAGTTGTCAAAGATCACATCTTTTGGAATTCTGAAAGCAATTCACAACAAAGTCCTTGCGCTCATTCCCATTTCCTTTGTTGTCAAAGATCACATCTTTTGGAATTCTGAAAGCAATTCACAACGTTGTCAACCTCATAAAAACCTTTATGCTTGTTGTCAAAGATCACATCTTTTGGAATTCTGAAAGCAATTCACAACACCGTTCTAACGCCTTGTTTTTTTACCAGCGTTGTCAAAGATCACATCTTTTGGAATTCTGAAAGCAATTCACAACTAGCCCCTTGCATTATTGTAAACGCTACCGGTTGTCAAAGATCACATCTTTTGGAATTCTGAAAGCAATTCACAACCATGATACACGCCAGTCAACTGCTTGAGCAGTTGTCAAAGATCACATCTTTTGGAATTCTGAAAGCAATTCACAACGGCGCGTCATCGTTTGTATTTGTGCCCTTGTTGTCAAAGATCACATCTTTTGGAATTCTGAAAGCAATTCACAACGGCTTTGTTGGTGTTCCGTTTCTTATCATAGTTGTCAAAGATCACATCTTTTGGAATTCTGAAAGCAATTCACAACGTGTGGTATTAGCTTGCGTCCGTTATTGCTGTTGTCAAAGATCACATCTTTTGGAATTCTGAAAGCAATTCACAACTTAATTGCCAAGACCAACACGGAATATGTAGTTGTCAAAGATCACATCTTTTGGAATTCTGAAAGCAATTCACAACGGCACTAGATTTGGTGATCCTACCTGAATCGTTGTCAAAGATCACATCTTTTGGAATTCTGAAAGCAATTCACAACACTGTCCCATGCTACATATTTAAAAATTCGTTGTCAAAGATCACATCTTTTGGAATTCTGAAAGCAATTCACAACCGGAGGCAAGCAAAATCTTGTTTCCACCATGTTGTCAAAGATCACATCTTTTGGAATTCTGAAAGCAATTCACAACCGCATCTCAACTAGAGTTTCAAGATGTTTTGTTGTCAAAGATCACATCTTTTGGAATTCTGAAAGCAATTCACAACTTGATGGACGTACCAATGGCTCAAATACCGGTTGTCAAAGATCACATCTTTTGGAATTCTGAAAGCAATTCACAACTGCAGCTCGCAGGCATACTGTTCCACCAGGTTGTCAAAGATCACATCTTTTGGAATTCTGAAAGCAATTCACAACATCAATAGCCCTGTTTAATTTATCCCTTAAGTTGTCAAAGATCACATCTTTTGGAATTCTGAAAGCAATTCACAACGTAGGTCCATAATACTTGCGCCATCGTGGAGTTGTCAAAGATCACATCTTTTGGAATTCTGAAAGCAATTCACAACTTGATAATCGTTATGGGTGCGGTAAGTGCTGTTGTCAAAGATCACATCTTTTGGAATTCTGAAAGCAATTCACAACTACTTTATAGAGACGGTACTCGATCTGAAAGTTGTCAAAGATCACATCTTTTGGAATTCTGAAAGCAATTCACAACAAGTCCAGCATCGAGCTGGCCAAGACTGATGTTGTCAAAGATCACATCTTTTGGAATTCTGAAAGCAATTCACAACCCAAAAAATCAGTTTGGAACTGGAACAGGTGTTGTCAAAGATCACATCTTTTGGAATTCTGAAAGCAATTCACAACAGCAGAGTACCTGTCTTAAAACTCTTAGGGTTGTCAAAGATCACATCTTTTGGAATTCTGATCTTATATCGTGGATAATTTGACCGGAGCAAGAACAGTGATCGCTACCAGCGCTCCAACAAATTATACCTTTCAGGTTTCTTCTGGCGATGCGATTGATGTCAGTAGTAGATTTAGGATAGAGTTTGAAGATGTTACATTGAGTGTTGAAGATTCCGCTTTCGCGAAAGCGGTAAAATTATATCCCAATCCCTCTGATGGGAATGATCTTTTTATCAGTTTCAACGGTATTACTGGACAGAAGAAAATTAACATCTACAATTTATTGGGTCAGTCCATAATAAGTTATGAAACAGATAAAACCGGAACTTATGAGCTAGAAAATCTAGGTTTGATTAATGGAACCTATCTGGTTGAAATAAGCACTGAAAGCTCACAGACCGTTCAAAAGTTGATAGTTGAATAAATAAATGAAATTCACTAAACAAGCTATTTTAAAGGGTTATGAACGATGTAATTTTAAGTAATTAACTTTACTGGTTTAGCAGGCAGGTCTCGTTGTCAAGTTCTGTTTCAATGGTGTAGTGATGGAATTCATAATTTTCTAAAATCTCTTTCACCTCTTTTTTGACCGTAAGTATTTGGTCAAAATCACTGATGTTTTTCAATTTGACATGGGTGGTGAAAACGTGGTTTTCGCCCTCTTGCGACCATAGGTGCGTGTGGTGTAAGGACGCAACATTCTTCAAAGCTAATATTTTAATTTTTATAGTCTTGAGGTCTACATCTTTGGGAATACCTTGAAGAAAAATAAAAAGTGTTTCTTTCAGTCGCTTGAAAACATTGTAAAGTATATAAAGGGTGATCAGTAGTGATAAGGCTGGGTCGAGATAGTGGTTGTCATAAAAGTATAACACGATGGCAACGACGAGCACTGCTACCCAACCCAGAACATCTTCTAATAAGTGCAAGGAGACCACGCGTTCATTCATAGATTTTCCCTTGCTTACTTTCCAGGCTCCATAACTATTTACAGCAACCCCAATGATCGCAAAAATGATCATGCCCTGTGCATCTGAGTGTTCAGGGTGAAGAATTCTTTGTGTCGCCTCGTAGATCACGTAGCTAGAACCTGCCAAAAGTATGATGCTATTGATCAATGCACCCAGCAGCGAGAAGCGTTTGTAGCCATAAGAAAAACTATCGTCAGCATCTTGTTTAGACTTGTGGTCTAGATACCAAGATGCTCCCAAAGAAAAGCTATCTCCTAAATCGTGAACGGCATCTGAAACAATAGCAATACTATTTACATACATACCACCGATGAATTCAAAAATGGTAAAGCCTAAGTTTAAAAAGAAGGCAATTTTCAAATTACTGGACGAGTGATGGTGGTCGTGGTTGTGGGGCATTGCTATTTTTTATTAAAAAGCTCTTCAATATCCCTCGGGATAGGCATTTTTTTCATGGGCGGCACATTAGACCCACCAGTATTTCCCGTAGGAACGTGGTTGATGAATGATTTCCATCCACCCACCAGTAATCTCAGGATCTGACCCAGTATTTCTTTAACGTTTTTCTGCATCAGCCCAAATTTGAGCATCAGCCAGTGCGCGTAGGTATGTTCTATGGGGTAGGACTGGCCTATGATGTGGGTTCTTTCTAAATGATGCCAAGCATTTGTATAATGGCCATGTCGTAGATGATGGCGATAAGACTGCAGCTCTTCATGATAAGCAATTTTTAGATGTTCTGGTATTTTCAGGTTCAGTTTCATAATCGCTCATTTTATAGAATAAATAATAGAATAAAAGTAGCTATTATCCATGGGAGGTACTAGTTTATCAGTTTTTAAAATTAAACTTATGGGGAGTATAAAATCCAAGTTTCGAGCGTTTCAAGTTCGGGACTCCCTTATACCCACCATTCCTATTAATCATTTGCCATATATTTAGTAGGTTGTTACGCTTTCGCGCTGCGCGGTCGGCAAGCCTTGCCAACTGCGCCGAAGTGGTTACGAAGGCTGTATGGCGACCGAGGGGAAGCGAACTCAAAAACAAGCTCGATCAATAATTGAACAAGCTCTCGATATTAGAAAAAATGAGGTTCGATCCCAATGGAAACGAAGATCTTACTAAAAGTTGATCATTAACTTACCTAAGAATCAGGTTCAACATGGATCAAAATATTGCCAAGATTAGGGATGGTCTCCTGCAGGTAATCTTTTAATTCGTGTGCGATTTCATGACCTTCTCTAACCGTAAGCTCACCGTCAACTATCGCGTGCAGATCAATGTGGTACTTCATACCCGTCTTGCGAATGTAGCATTTCTCTGTAGCTATGACCCCATCTACCTTTATCGATTTCTGTCTGATCTCTTCTAGCAGGTCGTCGTAGCGATGCTCGTCCATAATCTCCCCTAGGGCGGGCCTAAAAATCAAATAGCTATTGTAAAGTATTAATAAGGAAGCGAGTAGTGCGGCCCAGTCATCTGCGGTTTCAAATCCTTTACCAAGCCATAAGGCAATGGAAATTCCTATAAACGCCATTATTGAAGTTATGGCATCGCTCCTGTGGTGCCAGGCATCTGCCCGTAGGGAGGAGCTGTTGGTAATTTTACTTTTTTTGATAACGATTCTATAGGATATTTCTTTCCATAGAATGATTCCGCCCAGTACCCAAAGCGTCCAGGATTTAGGAACCTGATGAGGTGTTTGTATATTTTGGATGCTCTCGTAGGCGATTATTGTTGCTGAGGTGACCAGAAAAGCCACTACTAGAAAAGTAACTAAGGGTTCTATCTTGCCGTGGCCGTAGGGATGGTTTTCATCGGCCGGTCTTTTTGCGTATTTCAGTCCAAATAAAACCAGTACTGAGGACAAGATATCTGTAGTGGATTCTATGGCATCAGCAATAAGCGCATAGGAATTGCCAAAAATACCTGCCAGTCCCTTGATGAGCGCCAAGGCCGTATTAGCGGCAATACTGAAATAAGTGGTTCTTATAGCGGTTTGTTCGTGGGTCACGCAGGGTTCTAATTTTTCTCAAAGGTAAGATTGTCAATCCCATCGTTACCGCCACTTACATCAATAAGCTCGATTTTTGTAGCAGATTGGGAGACGATGTCCCAGTCATCGTTGAGATCTTCAAAATCATTTGTCAAATTGAAGTTGATGTTGAAGTCAAGGTCGTCTTGACTGTCGTCGTTGCTATTGCTGCGAGTGACACTCCATGTACCGTTATAGTCATTTGTGCCATTATTTGCATTAAGTACACCTGAGCTGTTGAATGTAAAGGTGTAACCCGCAAAATCATTGGTTTCGACTGTTCCAGAATCAATAAATTCTGTGATGCGCCAGGTTCCATCTTGAACATTTCTCTGGACTACGGCCGTGTTGTCTGTGTTGTTATTGTCATCATCGCTATCACAAGAGTTCAAGCTCAAAAAACATAGGATGCAAGCCAAAAAGAAAAAATTGCGGTTACTACTTTTCATAATTTAAATTTTTTAAGGTCTTATTAATTTTTTTATGAAAATTCCCGTAGTTAAATTCAACTCGGGTATGAAGAGCTAAGATAACTCATGTCGTTCAGTTGCACACCTTTTTGACCATGCTGTAAGTGTATTAACACGACTCATACGTGGTTAACTATAAATGAGTTGTTATGTTTAATGTGAAAAGATTTCTACAATTTTGACCTCTCTAGTTTTCTTATTTTTACTGCATTAAATCTTGCTATGTCATTTATTACCAAAACCTTTTTCTTCATTTCCTTTTTGCTTACCGCTCAATCAGCGATGGCTCAGGCGCCTAGCATGGATTGGCAAAATACCCTCGGTGGAAGCGGCCGCGACAACCTTGCAACCATGATAGCAAATGATGATGGTACATTTCTTTTAGTGTCAATTTCTAATTCTGGGATCTCGGGCGATAAAACGGTGAGCAATAAAGGGGGCTATGACACCTGGCTCATGAAAATAGATGCGCTAGGCAACAGTCTGTGGCAAGAAAGTATAGGCGGTAGTGGAGATGATTTCCCACGAGCTGCGGTTAAATCAAATGATGGTGGATACGTCATTTTCATGAGTTCGGATTCTGGAATCTCAGGTGATAAAACCGAAGATAGCAATGGACTTAATGATCTATGGGTGGTGAAAGTTGACGCAAGCGGCAGCATCGTTTGGCAAAATACCATAGGTGGCGACGGTGAAGACTTTGCTCGTACGGCCTTTGACAACACCAGTGATGGTGGTTATATTCTGGCAGGTATCACGCGATCCACGATATCGGGTGATCAAACCAACGCAAGCAAAGGTTTAGTCGATATTTGGTTGATTAAACTAGATGCCAATGGAGTCATCGATTGGCAAAATAGGATAGGAGGGAACGACGACGATTTCCCTAACGTTGTAAGACAAACTACAGACGGCGGTTATATCATCGGTACGTTTTCCTATTCTGATGCTTCGGGAGATAAATCAGAAGACGCTTCTAACTGGAATGACTACTGGGTCATCAAGACCGATGCTACCGGAAATGTGGTCTGGGAAAATACCATAGGCGGTGACGGCACCGAGGTACTTACCGATCTTTTGATAACTGATACTGGAAATTATCTACTAACTGGTTACTCCAACTCAAACAGCTCCCGTGACAAAACCGAAAACGCTATAGGAAACTACGATTACTGGATCATGGAGCTGGATCAAACCGGCGCTATAGTCTGGCAAAAAACCATAGGAGGAACACGACGCGATGATGCCTGGGGAATCATAAAAGACGGAGCTGATTATTTGATTTCTGGGCAGTCAGAATCAAGAATAAGCGGTAACAAAACCGAAGGCAATCGCGGCTGGTACGACTACTGGCTGGTTAAGATAGATGCCTCTGGTACTGTGCTATGGGATAAAACGCTGGGAGGTAATTTGGGAGACCATTTATTCAAAACCTACCCTACTTCTGATGGATATATGCTCGCTGGTCATACAGAGTCCAGTGCCTCTGGAGATCGCACAGAAAATGCAAGAGATTGGGATTTATGGATTGTAAAATTAAATCCAGATCAGACAGCATCGAGTAATGATTTAAATCGTGCTCAAATTTCCATTGCGCCAAATCCTGCCAGCGATGTTATCTATATTGAAGCAGAAGTTCCTACCACCGCAAAACTGTACGATCTTCAGGGAAGATTAATGCGAGCAACGCAGAGTAATGAGGTTCAGGTTCACAACCTCACCACTGGCACCTATATTTTGCAGGTTTTTGATACGGAGAATCATTTGCTACAGACATTTAAGTTCTTAAGAGAGTAGATTATAGCGTTTGAATCGTACCGGAGACCAGCTATTGATAACATGTTGAGAGTGCTATTCTTCTATCAATATTTTTGCTTGCAATATTCTCTCATAGAGACTGAAACTCTCGTACAAACATTAATTTTTTTCTGAATTAACGTATCGCAAACATGAGCGATAGCTTAGCGATTGTATTTTTAAGGTAAAGAATGATGAAAGTACTCATAGTTTTAGCCTGTATGATCTCGACTCCCATTACTCTATTTGATTTTACTGAGGAAAGTTCTCAGGACTCATGGCAAGTAGAGGACGACCGGGTTATGGGTGGTATCTCTCAAGGCCGCTTTAAAATTACGGAAGAAGGATATGGGCATTTTCACGGTTATGTGACAACAGAAAGCAACGGCGGCTTTTCATCTATTCAGCGTAAGATGGATAAAATGGATCTGGGCGATGCAACGGTCGTAAAATTACGTGTGAAAGGTGACGGGAAAACTTACAAATTTCGCATTAAAGCAGATCAGGATACCTACCATTCCTATCAGCAAGCTTTTGAGACCAGTGGCAAGTGGGAAATCGTTTCCCTTCCCTTAGCTGACTTCAGCGCAAACTATCGAGGGCGCAATGTAGATGTGCCCAATTTTGATCAAGAGAGCATAGAGTTCATCCGCTTCATGATTGCCAATAAAAAGAAACAGGAGTTTTCTTTATTAATCGATAAGGTTTGGGTGGACTAAGCACGCTTTCGCGAAAGCGTAAAAAAAAAACAAACTCTCAGACGATATAAAACCGCTTATCAAGCGACACTTCCAGTGAAAAACTTGAGGGAGCACGGTCATGAACATCTATTGTAAGAGAGTCTTTGAAGCGATCGATTGTTTTAGAGGGAATCATCACCTGAACTTCATGTTGCTCATAGACAACCACGTCGTTATCATCGCTGAAAAACTCATCTTTGAGATAGCAATTTGGGACGGTGCCATCACAACATCCATCACTGATGTGAATAATTAAAGAACCCTGAACCGATAGTCGGTCCAGGAGTTCTAAAGCGTTTTTGGTAAACTGTACTTTTGGCATGGTCATTCTAGAAAAATCCCATGGCATTTTTATCATGACTGATGAGCATGTTCTTAGTCTGGCGGTAGTGGTCGAGCATCATTTTATGGTTTTCACGACCTATACCTGATTGCTTGTAACCACCAAATGGTGCATGAGCCGGGTATAAATGGTAACAATTCACCCACACGCGACCCGCCTGAACTGCACGCGATATTTGATAGGCTTGATGAGTAGAACGCGTCCACACACCAGCACCCAATCCATAAAGTGTATCGTTAGCAATTTCAATGGCTTCAGCCTCATCTTTAAAAGTGGTGATGCATGCTACGGGACCAAAGATTTCTTCTTGGAAAACACGCATTTTGTTGTTTCCTTCCAGCAAAGTGGGCTGGATGTAATAACCGCCTTCTAGACCTTCATTATAGGCAGCTTTTCCACCAGTAAGCACCTTACATCCTTCATCTTTTCCTATCTCGATATAGTTCAAGATCTTATTGTATTGCTCCTCGCTGGCTTGTGCTCCCATCATAGTATCTGGATCTAATGGGTGTCCCATTTTAATGGCGTTTACGCGATCAATCAAACGTTCTACAAATTGTTCGTAGATACTCTCCTGAACGAGAATACGTGATGGACAGGTACATACCTCACCTTGGTTAAGTGCAAACATGGCAGCTCCTTCTAGACACTTATCAAAGAAGGCATCGTCTTCATCCATGATGTTTGCAAAGAAAATGTTAGGGGACTTACCGCCTAATTCCAGAGTTACGGGAATGATGTTCTTTGATGCGTACTGCATGATGAGCTGTCCCGTAGAGGTTTCTCCCGTAAAAGCTACTTTGTTGATGCGAGGACTTGAAGCCAGCGGCTTACCGGCCTCAACACCAAATCCATTAATGACATTTAAAACACCTTCAGGAAGAATACCCTCGATCAACTCCATTAAAATCATAATTCCTACCGGAGTCTGTTCAGCAGGTTTGAGTACTACACAGTTTCCAGCTGCGAGAGCAGGAGCAAGTTTCCAGGCAGCCATGAGAATGGGAAAATTCCATGGTATGATCTGACCTACCACACCCAGAGGCTCTTTTACATTCATGGTAATGGTCGTAGCATCCAGCTCACTCATAGAACCTTCTTCTGCTCTAATCACACCAGCAAAATATCTAAAATGATCTACGGCTAGAGGCATGTCAGCCGCTCTGGTTTCACGCAATGCTTTTCCATTGTCCCAGGTTTCTGCCCTTGCCAGCATTTCTAGGTTCTGTTCCATGACATCAGCAATTTTTAACAGCATATTGCTACGTTCTGTCGCGCTGGACTTGTTCCATGATGGTGCAGCCTTCCATGCCGCATCGAGTGCCAGTTCTACATCTTCTGCTGTGGATCGTGCCACTTTTGTGAAGCTGGAACCATCTACTGGTGAGATGCTATCAAAATATTTTCCTTGAACTGGAGCAACCCATTTACCGCCTATAAAATTATCATACTGATTTTTAAATTGTGGTTTTTCTAAGGCTGTCGCCGCTGTTGTTTGAACCGTGCTCATACTATTAAAATTTAAATGTTAAAACTTGATATTCAATCGTTATAGTTGATTGATGTTCAAAGTTATTGGCTTAATTTTAAGGATTTATGAACGTTTCTAGCAATTGTGTGAACAATACTACTCATATTTATAAATCCTCAATTTAACTGTTATGAGAATGGGTATTTTTAAAAAATATATAGTGGTAGTTACGAATCTAGTAAATTAATCATCAAAGTTATGCTGTTATCATCATCGTATTTTAAGACTAGAAAGCTCCAGGATCTTGTAGAGAATCAGACGTCGTATAGCACAGATGATGCCTGCATGCACATTTTTGAAACACATCAAAAAGCCCAGAAGGTGCAGTTGACTTTTGATAATCTAGTTCTTGCCAGTATGATTGAAGGCCGCAAGCACATGCATAGATTAGATAAGTCTACTTATGACTTTGTACCTGGGGAAACGGTAATAATGCCGGCTGAGCGCACGATGTGTATTGATTTCCCAGATGCTCAAAAGAGTATTCCTACCCGTTGTCTAGCGCTGGAACTCAATAAAGACCAGGTGAGTAAAGTCGTGCACCATTTAAATGAAACACAGGGTAGACTGGACGGCAGCCTCTGGCAAGCCGATTTTGACCACTGGCATTTTAAACACGATCAAGCCATCCAGAGTCTCGTGCAACGTCTTATTTTCCTATTCACAGAAAACCATCCCTCAAAGGACTTTTTTGTGCGTAATATGATTCAGGAGTTGATCATCAGACTATTACAGCAGGCAAATCGAGAAAATTACCTAGAAATAGAAAAAGATAAGTTCAAGGGAATCAAGCGTATTGAGCACGTTTCAAAACATATACGTACACATCTAAATAGCGACTTGTCCATTGAAAAACTGAGCAGCTTGGCCTGCATGAGCTCCTCTCATTTTTATAAAACCTTCAAAAATGAAACGGGTCTATCGCCCACACAATTCATTAATAAAGTGCGGGTAGAAAAGGCTATGAGTCTATTACGCACGACTGATATGGATCTCACCGAAGTTTATATGGCCTGTGGATTCAACAACCGCTCCTACTTCAATAGAATGTTCAAGCGTCACTACAAACGCAATCCCGGCGAGATCAAGGCATAAGTGTTTTAATTTACTCGAGTTATGTCAGGTTGTTACGCTTTCGCGAAAGCGTAATCATCAAAAACTTCAACTCAAATTTCAATCCCTAGTGCCCCCTTTTTCTTTGTTCTAATTGCTTGACTATAAATATTTAAACGTGTATATTGAAATATCTTCAAAATCTAACGCAACCATTTCCCTATTTTGATACATACTAATACAACGGAAGCCATAGATGGACATCAAAAAATGTATTAAGAAAATCAATTCTGGAGATCAGAAGGCGATGGCCATGTTGTATGAAAAGTATAAAAATGATTTTTATTACACCGCCATCAAATATTCCAAATCTGATGAAGATGCGCAAGATATTATTCAAGACACATTCATTACCGTATTCAATGATATTTCAAAGTATAGAGGGTCTGGGACCTTTGAGGGCTGGATGAAACGCATTCTGATCAATAAAGCCATTTCTAGATATAAGTCACAAGGTAAATTTCAAGTTTTATTTAACGAGAATAGGCTGGAAGATGTTGAGATTGAGGATTCAAGGTTATCTGAACTTTCAGTACAAGAGTTGCTCAGTTTTGTGCGTGAATTACCTAATCAGTATCGGCTAGTTTTCAACCTTTATGAATTGGATGATCTCTCACACGATGAGATCAGTGAACTTTTAGGGATTTCTCAGGGTACCTCAAAATCAAATCTCCACCGAGCAAAAGTGATATTAAAGGAAAAGGTTACCGCAGCAACTCAACAAGATGTAAAAAAACACCATTATGGCAAATAACAAAGAAATAGGAAAGGCCATAAAAGATAGACTTGCCCGTAATCCGGGCTACGAGCCAGGACCTGAAGTTTGGGAAAACATTATTGCGGCAAAAAGGAAAAAGCGTAGACCTATCATCTTTTTCTGGTTAGGCGGTTTGGCGCTATTGTTTATTGGAATTACCCTTGGGTATCTAGGCTATGCGCTTATTGAAAATGACAGCGACAAAGTTCCAGACTCAAATTACAATGTTGTAGGTACTGAAGATTATTCTGCGCCTCAAGATTCAGAAACCTACGAGACAAATTCAGATCACCCCCAAAAAGATCAAGTAACAGAACATTCAAATAACGGTACTAACAAGGCTTCCGCTCAACCAAAACAGTCCCGAGATTCTTATCGTAGCAAAAACGAGCGCACCACCCAATATAGTGAAGTATATCAGCGGGTGAAAAATGAAGCTGTAGCAGGATCACAAAACCCTAAGAATTTAACCAAACATCCATCTTCCGTAGCACACCGCGGCAAGAGTTCAAGAGAAGCTGGAGAAAGAGTAGAACCAGAATCTTCAAATTTAGCACTCTCAAAACAAGTAGAAACTCTTGCTGCTAAAGAGGAGACAGTTGAAGAATTACTAGCACAGAACAATGATTCCTTGTCTCGCGCAAAGGAACTGGAAGAGAAATTAAATAAGGAATTGAAGAAAACAAAATCTGATAGCCTGAGTAAAACTAAAAAAGAACAAGTCTGGAGCGTGACTGTATTTGCAGGATTATCCTCTTTTGTTCCACTTAAATCAGGAAATATCTTTAAAGACCAGGGATCATCTCAGAATGTGTCCCAACCCTTCCAGTACGGTTACGGAGCTACGTTAAACTATAAAGTGAAAAACAGTAAATGGCAACTTAGGTTTGGAGCACAGAAACTCAATGTCACACAAAAGTGGAATAATATCCCAGCAAGTCAACTGACTCAAGGGAATTTAAATCGGATAGGTTTTGGAATCACTGATTCTGAATTTGACACGTTGAGAAGTTCAGGCTACGATACACTTACTTTAGAGTATGACCTGATACAAATTCCGCTGGAATTGAGGTATGATCTACTTAAATCCAAGATTGGATTACAGGCTATAGGAACCATCACTGGAAACCTGTCAGATCATAAGGTGATTTTCTCGAGCGACTCGACAGAAAGAGAAGTAGGTAGTTTACCAGACAGTGTAGACTTCTACTTGGGAATGGGCGCCGGTTTAGGAGCTAACTATCCACTTATTAAGTCAAAACTACTCATTAATGCTGACGCCGTTTATTCCGCAAACCTATTTGACAATACAAACGATGATATCGATAATAGTCTGATCAATTTTAGATTGGGACTAGAATATAAATTTTAAATCAAAAATTATGAAAAAGGCAATTTATCTATTAATCGCTAGTATATTGATTTTGCATGGATGTACTAATCAGGATCTCGACGACAATAAACTAGCGGTAGATGAGATCGTTCAGAAAGATTCTGAACTATTTGAACAATTAAAAAAAGTGGCTGCTAGTGAACCTGGTGATGGTGACTTAATCATCGACGATCAAATAAGCTGTATCTCTTTTGTTTATCCTATTGGGATTTACACGGTAGACAGTCAGGGTATCGCCATTAATTTAACAGCGTTGTACTCAAATCAAGGACTAAGCGATTTCTTAGACAGCCTGAGTCCAACTGATGAAATTTCCATCAGCTACCCGATAGAGTCAAATCTATCAAATGGGACAGCCCTCAATATCACGAATAATGAGGAACTAAAGGAAAGCATAGACACTTGTATTGAAGAGCAAAAAGAGGAAATAGTCTCTGCCTGCAATGGAATTTTTGCCGCTGGCGAAGTCTGTTATTGGAAAGTAGGTTACACCTTTGAAGGTTCAAATGATTTTCTAGGTGCTGAACTGGATGGGAGAGGTGTAACGAGTTTAGAGTACGGTACCTTAAATACTACCGGGACTTGGAATGCTTTATTCATAGAAGACGATTTGTTTATCAATCTCAACTTCTTGAACGCAGGAGCTGCAGGTGATTACCTTAATAAAAACTGGAAGGTCATCGAGTACAATCAAGAACTCTTTGTACTTGAAAATGAAAATGATGAACTCATACTAAATAGGTATTGCACGAGCGATGGCGATGACTGTTTCAACCTGACCTTTGAGGAGTGTGAGTTAGATGCAACTCCTGGCGTTGCAGAGTTTGTTTTAGGCGACTACACAAGTTGCATATTAGAAATTTTGAGATACGATGAAGATGATTATGAGGTGTCCTATTTTCTCAGTGCCGCCGACTCTCAAAATGAGGTAAACCCGCTGGACGATCAATCTGTGTACAACAATACACTGCCCGAAGAAGAAATTTTTGTCAATGTATTGAATCTAGAATCAAATGAAATTGAACGTCTATCCATTGCATTGATCGCAAATGATTGTGAATAGTGTTATTTTGAATGTGCCTGTAAAGCTATCTCTTTTTGAGGTAGCTTTTTTTTGTGTTGCGCTTTCGCGAAAGCGAGATCAATACAGACGTTAAACTAAAATCAAAACCTGTTGTCTTTGTAAGTAACAGCTGAGATGACTTACTTTGTAAATATCAATTTAAAAAAGCTTTTATGTCATCTACTCCACTCAAACTCTCAACTCCAGAACAAGCTGCTGCTTATGTAAGCAGTGGTGACCGTGTTTTCATTCAGGGAGCGGCGATGACGCCAGACGCCTTGATCGATGCGCTAGCGTCTAGACATAAAGAACTTAATGATGTTGAGCTTATTTCTATTCACACCGAGAAGATAGCTCCTTACACGCAAGAGCCTTATAAGAAAGCTTTTAAGGTTAATTCTTGTTTTGTAGGTCGCAACGTTCGTGAATCGGTAAACACTGGAAACGGTGGCTATATTCCCGTGTTCTTAAGTGAGATTCATCATCTTTTCAGACAAAACATTTTACCACTTGATGTGGCGTTTGTTCAGGTCTCACCTCCAGATAAACATGGATATTGCAGTCTAGGCACCAGCGTAGACGTGACCCTTCCAGCAGTGCAAACGGCTAAAATCGTTATTGCTCAAATTAACAAACATGTCCCTCGATCTCATGGCGATGGAACGATTCACAGATCACAGATCCATGCTGCCATTGAGAATCACGAGCTACTGCCAGAGAGTCATTCAAAAGTCATGAGTGAAGTGGAAGCGCGTATAGGAAAACACATCGCAAATCTTATTGAAGATGGAGCCACACTTCAAATGGGAATAGGTAACATTCCTAATGCCGTGCTATCAAATCTTAATAATCACAAAGGTCTGGGAATCCATACCGAGATGTTTAGCGATGGCGTTTTACCTCTTGTGGAAAACGGAGTGATCACCGGTGAGCATAAAGCGGTCAAAGTGGGCAAAATCACTACTTGTTTTGCCGTAGGCACTCAAAAGCTTTATGATTTTATCGATGACAATCCGCTGGTGCATTTTAAGGAAGCAGCTTATACTAATGATACAGCACTCATTAGACGTAATCCCAAAGTTACTGCCATCAATAGCGCTATTGAATTGGACTTAACCGGCCAGGTGTGTGCAGATACCATAGGTATGTTGCAGTTTAGTGGAGTAGGAGGTCAGATGGACTTTATAAGAGGTGCAGCGCTTTCTAAAGGCGGTAAGCCCATTATGGCTTTACCATCTGTAACCCGACATGGCGATAGTAAAATTGTTCCTTTTCTCAAGAAGGGTGCTGGAGTAACCACCACGAGAGCTCATGTTCACTGGGTAGTTACTGAGTATGGCGCAGTCAATTTATTTGGGAGAAACCTTAAGGAACGTAGTAGGCTTTTACAATCCATTGCGCACCCTGATCATCGTGATTCCATTGACAAAGCTATACATGAGCGTTACGGTAGCAACAGCGTTTATTTGTAGCAATTATACCGAAATTATGCAGTCCTGAAGATTGCTTCATACGTTGTTTTGTAGTTCTATTCTTATTTAGCTTAGCGCTGCGCTGCCGGCATGCCTAGCCTACTGTGCCGAAGTGGCTACGAAGGCTGCATGGTGAACGAGGGAAAGCGAGATCAAAGCCTAGATATTTTATTCGACAAGAGTTAATTCGGATTGTTACGCTTTCGCGAAAGCGAGATTATTGATTTAAAGCCTTTCAATTCTTCTCAGTAAAACGCTAAATGTTTAAAAATTTGAACAAAAGACTGAACAAATAGCTTTATTTTTAAATAAAAAGTTATGTCAGAGAAGGAAGACAAAAGAAAAAATCCTATTTATCGAACTCCTGCAGATATGCATGGAGATGGAGTGCATTTCAATAAGAAAATTAAGGAAGCGCTCGATTCTGAAAAAAATAGGACTAAACAGAAAATAGAAAGTGATCGAGACCTTGCAATGACTGGGGATCACAAACCTGAAAAATAATCGATATAAAAAACCTCAATCTGTTTTAGGATTGAGGTTTTTTTGCATCAACGTATTCTAGTACTCGTTATCGTCAGTATCGTAACGTTCTTCGTCTATTTCTTCTTCGATTTCATCGCCTAGTTCTTCAATTTCTTCACCAGCTTTTTCTAGGTTGTCCTCAGTATCTTCTGCGGCTGCCTCTATGGCGTCTTCCGTTTTTTCATGGTGGATTCACGACAACTTAAAAGGGCAATGCTCAAAAAAAGAGCAAATAGTGGTAGGAATATTTTTTTCATGTGATTATAGTTTGTGGTAAAATTAAAGTTTACAGAAAATTCCTATCCATATGTAATGTTAATCTGTTTTCCTGTTTCTATTTTATTTCGATCATTTAAGTGTTTGGAAAACATCGTCTTGTGACACGGTTCTGTAATTTGTTTAGAAAACTTTATAGGGTATGATTAACAATAGAGGTACTTTTGCCCGGTATTGCAAATCAATGCTGATTCATGTCTACCCAATTTAGATGCTTACTGCTCATCTTTGTTCTGCTAGTTACTAGCAACAGTTTTTCTCAAGTTAAGAGAACCTATTCTGACTCTATAGTGCTACTGCAAAATCCTGGTGTCGTGGAATATGATTATTATCTAAGTCAAAAGGATACCGTTAAAAACGGAAAATTCAGGTTTCATGCCACCTCCCACACAAGTGACGGAAATGAGATCCCACTACTTGAAATTACTGGGTCATTTAAAAATGGGAAACCAGATAAAGAGTGGATTCTTAAGATGGAGAATTACGAGCTTGCTGATAAGAAACAGTTCAAGAATTACCGTTTTGTGACAGAACTCAACGGTAAGGAATCTATAGTTTCAGGATCTTTTAAGAATGGTTTACCTAACGGCGAGTGGCGAGTTATAGAAAGAATCATCGCCTCATCTCAGATTACTGATACTATTTATGATTCTTCAAATACCTATGATGCTGGGGTTCCCATCCAAACCTTACGTATTAACGCTGCAGATGGAGCGGTTATAGGGCGCCGGTTGAGAAATGGTTTTGCACAGGGAGACTGGTCCTTTATCTCTCAAGATGGTTTGCGGGATGAGGAGACTTGGGAATTTGAAAATGGATTACTGCGGTTCATCGGTGTGATTCAGGAAAACGGCGTGCAACAGATTCCCATGTTTGATGCTGATAAAGAGAATTATCAAAATTCTGTTTTGGACCGTCACTATCTGGATATCATCAAACTTACAGAAGAAAGTCAAGACGCCAGTGTGCGCAGCAGTATTATTGATTTGATAGATCGTGATCTGGAATTTAAAAACAGCTTCCTTGAAATTATGAAGGCGTTAAATGTGGAAACAAGCCTTCATTTGGGTAAGGTGCGTATTCCTTACTTTCCATTAACAAAGAAGGAACAAAATCTCATAGATCAAATCTCTAGATCATTTTACGATTCAAAAGAGGTCTCTGATATTATCTTGAACAACACACAGCTGGCGATCCGTAAACTTTCAAATCCACAAATTGATGGACTGTATCGCCTAACTCAGAATATTGATTCAACTTATTTGATCCCATCTCAACGTCTTGTAAATTATTATGAGCGCGATCTCATGACTTATGAGCCTCGAGAAAACATTGTTCAAAAACTTTTTGAGAATCCAGAATTAGAAACCAACTCGTTGATCGAGAATCAGTCCGCCGAAGAAATAGTTTCCCTTGAAGATGTATTGCGCACTCTGGAAAATGTTCAGGAAAATCTGGACAAGATTAAGGAATTGTTGAAAGACGACATCGATGCGCAACAGTTGAGGACTAAATTTTTGCCCGAAGAATCTGCCCTTATTGCCGACTCTCAAAGACTCAGCAGTAAGATCGACAGCCTAGCAAATACAATCAATCAAAATCAATCTGATGCCATGAAGGGCCTTAAGCCGTTTCTAGTTTCAAGACTTACCGAGTATGCAAACATGCCTGAAGGCTTCAGCAAACTTGACCAAGCAAAAAGCCTTCAGCAATGTTTTAACAAAGTAGATGTTTTGCTGGATACGCTAGCGGTACTGCCCGAGAAGCAAAAGCAGATTGATTATTTATATAAAGACAAAATCTTCAATCCTTTCACATCAACCCTCATGGATGGCAAGATCAAGAAGAGGATAACTGAAGCCTACTATGAGAAAGCCATGCCTTATTTATTGAAGCAAGTCGCCCAGCTCAACTCGTGCGATGATATTGACGAGCTTACCGCGGCTTTCGACTCCTTGCACCAGCGTCTGGTCGCTCTTCGTGATGAAGAGACCTACCGCTTAGAGCGCAGATTGAGAAAGGCAGATGATCCCGTTGAGGTCTTGAGATTGTTTCAGGTAGACACACCCTTTAATTTCTAATTACACATGAGATATTTTATTTTTATTTCGTTTGTTGTTTTGGGTGTCGCTTTCGCGAAAGCGCAAGAACCCACCATCCTCCCAGAAGAAACAAAGCTTAAGGATGCCAAGACAAAATACTGGTTCAATACATACGGGAACATACGCATAGGAAAAAGGTTGTTCTGGATTGCTCAAACACATTTCAGGTTTGAAGAGTCTGAAGACATGCCGTTTGCGGGTCAGCTGGGTCAAATCTATAACAGACATGCGATAGGCTGGTTGTATAACAAAAAGTTCAATGCTGCCCTAGGTGGTGTACTCCGTCTCAATTTCAATACCGATGAGAGCGACGACACGGGTAGAAATCTTGTTCCAGAATACCGCATCTGGCACCAGTATCAGTTTGCCGTACCTATTTCATCAGTCATGGCGTATCACCGCCTGAGGATAGAACACCGCTGGACCAGAGGTTTTGCAGACGATTCAGATTTTATTTTTAGAAATAGGTGGAGGTACATGTTCCGACTCAAAATTCCGTTGAATCGTCCCAGTTTGCAGCCTAAAGCATTTTATTTAGGTCCGGAAACTGAGTTAATTATGCAAACTGGTAAAGAAGTAGTGGGGAGTAATCTTGAAGATTTACGACTTACAATTACTTTAGGTTATATCATCAACCCAAGACTTACCGTTGCAGCTGGTCTTATGTACACTACTGGACAGACTTTAGATAATCCGGGAATCTACGGTCAGGACTGGACTATACGCATGCATATCTACTTCTCGCCTGACATAAGAAAAGTAAAGAATAAATTACCCGCCATACACTTATTTGACTAACTATGAAAAAGAGAACTGTTTTAGGAGTCGTCCTATTGCTTATTGCTGTTGCGAGTAGTCTATATTTAGCTTATCGCAATGCTCAGTTAGAAGATGAACTAGAAGAGGAGGCAGTTGCAAATTCGGTTGCGGCAGATAGTGCCTACACTCAAGAAGTTCAAAAAATTGACTCTCTGCTATATGCAGGAGATTATCAAGCTGCGGCTGAAGGGTATGAAAATATAGGTTCTGGTAATCAAAGTACTGATCTCGATCTCGAATTGAGACGCAAGGTCGCAACAAATTTTCTAGCACTCAGCAAACGAGCTCAAAGCTCAAGTGCGTCAACTTTTATGTCTACATCTAGTTCTGAGGACAGTAATCTAGACATGAGAGATGCCGATAGTCTACGATTTGAACTGGAAAAAGCTAATTTGAGACTGGTAAAAGCTCAGTCAGAATTAAAGAGAAGGTCTTTTGGTCAATACCTGAATTTTGAGAGCAGTAAAGGTAACCAGATGCATTATGTAGGCCAAGTTAAAAATGGGAAGGCAAATGGCGAAGGAATTGCCATCCTTGATTCGGGTAGCTTGTATGAAGGTCAATGGAAAGATAATATGCGACACGGTCAGGGAAAATTCTTCTGGTCAGACGGTCAGTATTATGTCGGGAATTATGAAAACGATATGCGCAGTGGTGAAGGAAGCTATTTCTGGTTAAACGGCGATAAGTATGTAGGTGAGTGGGAGAATGACAAACGCAACGGCTACGGCAAATTCTTTAATAAATCCAAAGAACTCCTTGCCAGCGGTATCTGGAAAGAGGATGATCTGGTGGAAGAAGATTGATTAATCCCTTCATTTCAGGTTTCATTCTAGTTCTTAATACTCTAGCGCAAACCTTATAGTAATCCTATATTTGTGCGACAATGGAGCAGGTTAAAATTATAGAATGTCCACGGGACGCGATGCAGGGTATCAAAGAGATGATTCCCACAGATCTCAAAGTTCAATATATCCAGTCCTTGCTGCGTTGTGGATTTGATACGATTGATTTTGGCAGTTTTGTCTCTCCCAAGGCCATCCCGCAAATGGTGGATACAGCAGAAGTGCTGTCAAAACTTGACCTTTCAAGAACCAATTCAAAACTTCTCGCAATCATTGCCAACCTGCGTGGTGCCACAGATGCGGTAAAACATCCCGAGATTGACTATTTGGGCTTTCCTTTTTCCATTTCAGAAAATTTCCAGATGCGCAATACGCACAAAACCATTGCAGAATCTGTTGATGTGCTCAAACAGATTCTTGATGTCGCTGGGGAAAATGATAAGGAACTGGTGGTGTATATATCCATGGGATTTGGCAATCCTTATGGAGATCCTTGGAATGTGGAAATTGTAGGCGAGTGGACGGAGAAATTGGCTGGAATGGGAGTGAAGATCCTGAGCTTATCGGACACGGTAGGTACCAGCGATCCAGAAACTATTGATTATCTCTTTTCTAATTTGATTCCTAAATATCCTAATGTGGAATTTGGCGCTCATTTACACACAACTCCCACAACCTGGCATGAAAAAGTAGACGCAGCTTTCAAAGCAGGTTGTAGGCGTTTTGATGGTGCGATTCAGGGTTTTGGTGGTTGTCCCATGGCAAAAGATGAGTTGACTGGCAACATGCCTACAGAAAAAATGGTGAGTTATTTTAATACCGCAAAAGTAGATATAGGAGTAAATGCCATGTCATTTGAAAGCAGTTACAACGAGGCTACTAAGATCTTTACAAAGTATCACTAGACACCTTTTAAAAGTCATATCACTCATAAATTTGTGACCTGCACATTCTTGAATAATTATCTTTTCTAACTCATTTTATTTCAAGCCTTCATAGCCGTAAATTTGCAGCCGCTATGAGGACAAAGACAAGAAAAAAAAACCGTATCAATGTAATCACTTTAGGCTGTTCTAAGAATGTTTATGACAGTGAGGTGCTGATGGGCCAGCTCAAGGCCAGTGGTAAAGATGTGGTACATGAAGAAGAAGGCAATGTGGTTGTCATCAACACCTGTGGGTTTATTGATAATGCAAAGGAAGAAAGCGTCAACACTATCTTGGACTTTGTAGAGCGTAAGAATAAGGGTGAAGTAGATCAGGTTTTTGTTTCCGGTTGTCTTTCAGAGCGCTATAAGCCAGATCTTCAGAAGGAAATTCCAGATGTGGATCAGTACTTTGGGACTACTGAACTCCCATCGCTACTCAAAGCACTGGGAGCTGACTATAAACATGAGTTAATCGGCGAGCGTGTGACGACCACGCCTAAAAATTACGCCTATTTCAAAATCGCTGAGGGTTGTGATCGCCCCTGTTCATTCTGTGCCATACCGCTCATGCGTGGCAAGCACCGCAGTACACCTATCGAAAATCTCGTAATAGAAGCAGAAAAACTGGCTGCGAGCGGTGTTAAGGAATTGATCCTTATTGCTCAAGATTTGACATATTACGGTCTGGATCTCTATAAGAAACGTAGACTGGGAGATTTGTTAAAAGCACTCGCTCAGGTCGACGGCATTGAGTGGATCAGGATGCATTACGCGTTCCCGACAGGTTTCCCCATGGATGTTCTGGAGGTGATGAAAACAGAGCCTAAAGTTTGTAACTACATCGATATCCCACTACAGCATATTTCTACTAAGTTATTGAAGTCCATGCGTCGCGGGACTACCTATGAGAAGACAAATGCGTTATTGTCTCGCTTTCGCGAAAGCGTACCAGAAATGGCTATACGTACCACATTAATCGTAGGGTATCCTGGAGAAACTGAGGAAGATTTTCAGTTGCTGAAAGAGTGGGTGAAGGAACAGCGATTTGAGCGTTTGGGATGTTTTACCTATTCACATGAAGAAAATACCCATGCGTATAACCTAGAAGATGACGTTCCAGAGGAGGTGAAGCAGGATCGAGCTAATGAAATCATGGAAATTCAATCCCAAATCTCGTGGGAGTTGAACCAACAAAAAATAGGTAATGTCTATAAAGTCATGATCGACCGCAAACGTGGGAATCACTTTGTAGGCCGCACAGAATTTGACAGTCCTGATGTGGACAACGAGGTACTCATAGACGCCGCTGAACATTACCTATCAGTAGGTGAATTTGTCAACGTGAAGATCACAGACGCAGAGGACTTTGATCTATATGGTGAGCCCGTGATCAGCTGAATTTAAAATCTTGAGTCTTTTCTCTGAATAATTGTAAATATTTCTCCATAAATTTTCTGAGGATTCATTCAACTATTGTGGATTTGATCTTTTTCAAATTTTAGAATTCGTTCCGTTATAAACACCTATACATTTGTAAAAGCAGTCGATATAAAACAGCTTTCGCGAAAGCGAGAACACCCACTGATCTTTTCATAATCTTCATGAAATAAGTTATAAAATCTATTAATTTCTTTAATTTTAATAAAATCTATTGGATATTCGTTGTATATTGAAGGTATGAAAACTTTAGCTGCATTCATATTTATAATATTCAGTTCTATGTTGTGGGCTCAAAAGGAGGCCACAATCACTAAGAACAATGCGGTGGTAACCTATCAAAAGGAATGTGATGGAACTAGTTGTCAGCTTACAAAGATTAAGGTGTTAGAACAAGGTCAGATAGAGCATTCATTTGTACCTAATAGAAATCAAGTAAGTATCTCCGTACCGGATGATCAGCTGATTTTTATAGAGGATTATAATTTTGACGGTTACAATGATGTACGGGTTTATAGACAATTAGCTGCAGATGGTGTGAACACTTTATTTGACTACTGGATCCTTAATCCAGATACTGGTCAGTATGAATTTAAAGAAGAGTTTACAACGATAAGCCATCCACAGATCGATAGGGATAACAAGCAAATCTTTTCAAGCTGGCGTGAAGGCTGTTGTAAATCAGGAACTGATTTGTTCAGGATTGAGCACGGTGCGCCCGTGATGATCCGTCGAGTCATCAAAACTTATGAATATGGAGTCCCTAACATTAAGATTTACAATAGGGTTGGGGCAGGATTAGTTCTTGAGAATTGAAAAACCCTCTAAGTCTCACTCTATAAATTATTATCTCAATTTTTTTATAATGATCTGAATAATGATATAGATAAAAAAGGATTAGAGTTTTAAAAAGTCTACAATCTTTGTTTACAAATATTTGATTTCAATAAAATCTAGATAAGTCATAATCATAAGAGATTTTGTTGGTCTTTTGGCCGAGTCAAATATGATTATTCTTAATTATTTTCATAGCTTCAAAATTAATTGAACATGAACGTAAAGTCTCAAGTAGTCTATGCTCTTTTAATCGCAATAATCTCATGTGGTCTTTTAAGTGCTCAAGAGCCGTTCAGGGAATTCAAGGTACTTGATTCTCACTTTTTAACTAAGGTTCAGGTGTTTGGTTCACTGCTGGAGGAAATAAAAGATTTTGAGCGTTATGAAAAGTTAGCACCATACATTATGGAAAAGTCCATACCTGAAATTCAACAAGAGATTTTAAATGGAACATTTACCTACGAGGAGCTTACGCGATTCTATTTGTACCGCATATATAAGTACGATCGTGAGAATGAAAAATCCCTGAATTCTGTAATTGCGATAAATGAGCAAAGTATTGAACAAGCAAAAATGGCCGACAAACGGCTACACGATTTTGTTGCTGAGCGATCAAAGTATCACGTGATTTTTTCGGTTTATGGAATGCCCATTCTAGTTAAAGACAATATAGACATCGCAGGCATGCCGACTACTGCTGGAGCTAAGTTGCTTGAAGAAAATAGGCCGGAATCTGATGCAGAAGTGATCACTAATTTAAGAGAGAATGGTGCAATTATACTAGGCAAGACCAACCTAAGCGAGTGGGCCTATTACTTTTGTGGTGATTGTCCCAGTGGTTATAGCGCGATAGGTGGGCAAACCTTGAATCCCTATGGGCGCAAAACTATCGATACCGGTGGTTCAAGCAGTGGTAGTGGAGTAGCGGTAACAGCAAATTTTGCCGTGGCGGCATTAGGTAGTGAAACTGCTGGTAGTATTATTTCTCCCGCTTCTCAAAACTCGGTAGTGGGTTACAAGCCAGGAACATCTCTTGTTAGTCGTGGCGTTGTGCCCATTTCAGAATATCTCGATCGAGTAGGGCCTATGACAAAAAATGTCGAGGACAATTTAATCTTAACAGAAGCTGCATTCAACATATCCATAAATTATGGATCTAAGCACAAACCATTAACAGATAGTACTTTAAAAGGTCGTAGAATAGGTGTGTTCAAATCATATTTAAAAAACAACTTGTATAGCAAAGCAATTGATGCCATGAAAAGAACTGGAGCTGAAATTGTCGAGCTGGAAAAAAAAGAAATTGATCTTAATGGTTTTATAACCTTACTGGATGCCGATATGAAAAAAGACCTGCCTGAATATTTCAAGCATTTTGCAAATCCTCAATACAGAGATTATGATATATCTAGCATCATTGCTGAAAATAAAAAGGATTCAACGACTTATATGCCCTACGGTCAGCGGCTGTTTGATAATATAGAAAAGGACACCACTACAGCTGAGCAATTAAGGGAAATTAAATCTAGGCTTTTAAAAAATGCCCAAGAGTTCTATAGCGACTTAAACGATCAAGATCTTGATGTCATTGCCAGCATCAATAACTACGACGCTGCCAGCGCCGCTGTAGGTTTTATGGATTTAATTACGGTGCCTATGGGTTACGATGAAGATGGTAAGCCATATGGGATGACTTTTATTCAGAATAATACAAGCGGTTTTAAAAAATTGTATCACATTGCTGCAGGATTTGAAAGGATGCTGAAAGCGAGAAAACCTCCTAAAGGTTACGAATAAGGTAGCACTCAGAAAGGATTCTGCCATCCATGATCAGTCCGTGGGTTGAATGGTATATTCTAAGGTGAAGACCTCACTTACCCTAAAATAACCAAAAGGATATCTTTCAGGATTTGTTGAGTTGATGATATTTCCTCTTACGGTAGCTGGTGGGGTAGAGAAGGGACCTCCACCACTTCCTTCACCAGATTGATCCAATAGTTTTCTATAAAAATTATAACATTCTTGATCGATTCCTTTTGATCTGAAAGTCGCTAGGTCACCCGCCTCAAAGTCTTCAAAGAAGAAAATGGTGGGTGAGGTGTTTCCATCCAGAAATTCGTCATCACCTACATCTACTTGCTCATTTAATGGGTCTAGGTATTCAAAGAGGTAATAATTACCTAGTCCTGGCGGGTCGTTGTAAAATGCGGTGAGTTTCAAAACATCGTCGCCAAAACCTGTTACAATTTCTTGTTCCACTTCAATTAGCGGACTTGTTCTTACTAGTTGTTCTGTAGCAGTATAAATATCGTTTCCGTCCTCAATTCTTAGTGTATAGGAAACACCATCTTCAGCAGTTATGATCTCTGCACTGTATAACCCAAAGCCAACATCTGTAAGAATATAATTATTTCCCTGGTCATCGCTTACTGTAACCACCGCTCCCTCGACCAAAGGATTTTCCTCGGTGTAAAAATCTGCTGTACGCGATAGGAGAACTTGAGCAACGGTTGTACCATCTTCCTCAAGTTCTATGCTGGCGTCTATTACTAATCTCGGGTCTGCATTGTTGAGATCCAATTCTACCACGTCTTCACAAGACCACATGAAAACAGTTATCAAAAGCAATCCTACAAATTTTCTCATGGTATTAAAATTTAAAGTTATAGGTCACGGCAGGTACAAGCCCAAAAATGGCTAATCGCGTCGCTTCGTTCCTATTAGTTTCTTCATTCTCGGCAAAGCTTATGCTCACAGCATTTCTTCTGTTGTAAGCATTATACAAACTGAAAACCCAGCTTCCCTGCCAGCCTTTGGTTTTTTCAGGTTTAGGAGTATAAGTGGCAGAGAGGTCGAGTCTATGAATCGCTGGCAATCTGCTGGAATTGCGCGACTCAAAGGTGGGTATAAAAAGGTTGTCAAATTGGTATTGACCATTTGGGAAGGTCACTGGCAAACCTGTTTGTAAAGTGAAGTTTGCTCCTAGCGTCCACTTTTTATTCCACTCATAGCTAGAGGTGATGGTTAGATCGTGGGTTTTGTCCCATGGCGAGCTGTACCACTCGCCATTATTAATACCGGGATCATCTGGTTCCAGTCCATCTGTTCTTTGTTCACTACGTGAAAGTGTGTAGGCGATCCATCCTTGCAGTCTTCCCGAGTTTTTTCTAAAAAGCACCTCGAGTCCGTAAGCCTGAGCTTCTCCCGCAAGTAATATTTGTTCCACGGCATCATTGGCGATCAGATCTGCACCATCTATATAATCCAATCTGTTGTTTACTTTTTTATAGAACACTTCTGTTTCGAGAGAAAAGTCGCCTATATTTTTGAAGAAACCTGCAGCAACTTGATCTCCGCGCTGTGGTTCTATAAAATTACCGCTGGGAGCATAGAGGTCAAAAGGTGTAGGCGCATTTGTGTTACTAATCAAGTGAATATACTGGTTGATGCGCTGGTAACTGGCTTTGATACTGGTGTCGTCATCAAGAGAATAAGAAATCCCAAATCGCGGTTCCAGATTCAAAAAGGACTCTAATGTTTCACTCCTACTGGAAGAAAATGTACCTATGGGATCATTCTTTTCATAAATCTCTAATTCCTGATTGTAGGAAAGGGGTCCATCTGGCCCATAGATGTTCTGGGAGTCTTGGCCCAGTCGATTGAAGGTGCTCAATCGCAATCCAGCATTAACGTTGATTTTTTCGGAGAGGTCAAACTCGCCGTCCACGTAGATTCCATTTTCCCAAGCATATTTTTTTATTAATTGACGCTCGTTGATTCCACTGGTTTCTGTAGTAGGGACGATTTTACCTGGGTCAAATTCATAATAAATGGAATTGAGCCCATAACGCATTTTCACTTTGTTGTTTAAGAAATGAGTGAGATCGTACTTAGCGTTCAAGTTGTTTATCCCGCTGTCAAATTGAAATTCGACAAAATCCAGCTCCAGCCCATAATTATAATCGCTGAAGATCAAAGAGGTATTGGCAAAGAGCTTGTCGTTGAACAAATGGTTCCATCTTAAATTGACAAAACTGTTTCCAAATTTATTTCCAAACAAATTGTCAACTTCAAATACATCCCGCCCAAAATAACTACTCATATAAAGTCGATCATTCTCTCCCACATTCCAACTCAACTTTGCGTTCAGATCGTAGAAATAAGCCGTATTATCGATATCAAAAAGCGGCAGAAATAAATGTGCATAACTACTACGCCCACCTATTAAAAAAGAAGCTTTGTCTTTTACAATAGGTCCTTCAAGAAGTAATCTACTGGCCACGAGTCCTATACCTCCAGTTCCGGACAATCGCTGTTTATTTCCATCACGCTGATAAATATCCAGTACACTTGAAACCCTACCGCCGTATCGCGCTGGGATTCCACCTTTGTAAAGTTTGAGATCTTTTATTGCATCTGGATTGAAGACGGAGAAAAAACCAAATAAGTGATCGCTTCCGTAAAGCGTTGCCTCATCCAGCAGCACGAGATTTTGGTCTGCCGCGCCACCACGCACATTGAAGCCAGATGATCCCTCACCGGCATTAGAAACCCCTGGTAATAAAGTAAGCGCTTTTACAAGATCCGTCTCGCCCAGAACTACAGGAATCTTTTTGATCGTTTCCATGCTTAGTGAGTTGACGCTCATTTGTGGCGATTTGGTCTCCAATTTCTCTACATCGTTTTTGATCACGATGGCTTCCAGTTCCTCACCCTGTGCAACCAGAGCGATGTCCAGTTTCATGTTTTCAGAAAGTTCAATCGTTTGCTCTACAGGCGCATATCCTAAACTGGTAAATTGAACTTTATAAGTTCCCGTTGGTATTGTTATGGAGTAAAATCCGTATTCGTTTGTGATCGTTCCCGTCGGGATTTCGGGAAAGACCACGTTCACATTGAGTAGAGTCTCGCCGGTGCTTTTCTCAGTGATCGTTCCTGACAGGGTCGCTTTTTGAGAGTACGCTTTCGCGAAAGCGAGAACAAAAAAAAACACTCCTAGATAAAACTTCTTCAAACCTGGATATTATGATTGATGGTTCAAGAACGGCGATGCCGCTTTCCTATTGCAAATTAAACCTATAGACGAGCGAGTTAGGGAATTGTTAACGTGATTTTAAATAGTAATTGCACGCCAATTATAGCCATGTAAGCCTCATCTTACCTAACTGTTCCTTATTTTTATCCCAAACCTAAAATATGTCTGTAAAAGATCTTTCAAAAAATCTCAGTTTGCCAGTGATTGCGGCGCCCATGTTTTTAATTTCAGGACCGGAACTGGTCATAGAATGTTGTAAAAATGGAATCATCGGGACATTCCCTGCTTTGAACCAGCGCTCTAGTGAGGGTTTTGAGGAGTGGTTGATTACTATCAAAGAGCAGCTGTCAGCCTGGGAAAAAGAAACAGGTAAGAAGGCAGCGCCGTTTGGAGTTAATCTCATTGTTCACGGGAGCAACCCCAGACTGGAGGCCGACTTAAAATTGTGCATGAAGCATCGAGTGCCGCTAGTGATTACTTCGCTGGGAGCAGTAAGCGATGTGGTAAACGCCGTGCACAGCTATGGTGGACTGGTCTTCCACGATGTAATTAAAAAACGTCATGCAGAAAAGGCGATGGAAGCCGGTGTGGATGGATTGATCCTAGTCTGTGCCGGAGCTGGTGGACATGCTGGAACACTCAATCCCATGCCGTTCATTAGAGAAGTGAAAAGCTTTTTTGACGGAGCGATTATACTTTCAGGCGCGATGAGTTCTGGTCAAGATGTGGCCAGCGCCTGCCAGATGGGAGCAGATTTTGCCTATCTAGGAACCCGCTTCATCAATACAAATGAGTCAAAAGCAACTGATGAATACCGCCAGATGATCATCGATGCTGGGTCAAGTGATGTAGTGTACACTGCAGCAATATCAGGTGTGAGCGCAAATTTTCTATCGGCGAGCCTACAAGCAGCAGGTATCACAGAAGAACAATTAGCTTCAAAAGGGAAAATAGATTTTGGGAAAGAAATGGATACGGAGGCCAAAGCCTGGAAAACCATCTGGAGTGCCGGTCAAGGAGTTGCGACTGTAAAGGATTCCATCCCTGCCTCTGAATTAATTCAGCGTATGAAAAATGAGTTTACGGAAGCGATTGAGCAACAAGTGGAAGTTCTCAAAAAATACAGCTGATTATCAAATTCCAATCCCGATTGTTAACGGGACCAAATTCCAAATTTGGACTCAGGTTGCTTAGATGAACTGGTTTATTTTTTAACCTCTAACCTCTAACCTCTAACCTCTAATCTCTAATCTCAAATCTCAAATCCCTGAATGAATTTCTCTTCAAAAATCTTAGAAGACGCTGTAAATGAGATGTCGCAATTGCCGGGAGTAGGGAAACGTACCGCTTTGCGTTTCGTATTGCATCTCATGCGCCAGCCAGAACAGCAAACCGATCAACTGTCGACTGCGCTGACCCGCATGCGACACGATTTGAAATTCTGTAAGAAGTGCCATAACGTAAGCGATGGTGATCTTTGTGAGATATGCAGCAGTCCCAAACGCGATGAAACCATCGTGTGCGTGGTGGAGGATATCAGGGATGTGATGGCGATTGAAAACACGAGTCAATATCGTGGTCTTTATCATGTTTTGGGTGGTAAAATCAGCCCTATGGATGGCATCGGGCCACAGGATCTCAAAGTACGATCGCTTGTCGAACGCATAAAAAAAGATGGTGTTCAAGAGATAATTTTTGCGCTAAGTCCTACTATAGAGGGAGATACCACTAATTTCTATATTTTCAAACAGCTGGAAGGTATTGACATACGCACTTCCACGATCGCCAGGGGAATCGCCGTGGGCGACGAGCTCGAGTTTGCTGACGAGGTCACACTAGGCCGTAGTATTGCTCAGCGCGTACCTTATGAATCTTCTATCAAGAATTAGATTTTGGAACTTTCGGTCATCATTCTCAATTACAATGCTAAGCATTTCTTGAATCTGTGTCTCAAGAGCGTTCTTGCAGCCACTCAAGATCTCGATGCAGAAATCATCGTGGCCGATAATCATTCACAAGATGGCAGTACCGAGCTGGTGAAGCAACATTTTCCACAAGTTAAATTGCTGGCTTTTGATCAGAACCATGGTTTCTCCAAAGGGAATAACCTTGCGGTAGAGCAAGCGAGCGGTGAGTATCTATGTATTTTAAATCCTGATACGGTAGTTCCTGAGCAGGTCTTTGTTGAGTGTCTCGCTTTCGCGCGGTCGCTGAGCGGAGTCGAAGTGAAAGCGTCGCAACCACAATCCCACGACCACAAGAAATTAGGTTTTCTAGGCGTAAGACTCATGGATGGTAGCGGCACATTCCTACCCGAAAGCAAAAGACACATCCCCACACCAGAAGTCTCTCGACAGAAGATTTTAGGTAACGATTCCAATTATTATTTTAATAAGGTGGGCGAGTTTAGAGAGGACGCAGTCGATATACTGGTGGGCGCGTTTATGTTTTGTAAGGCTAATGTCTATAAGGAATGTGGCGGTTTTGACAATCGCTACTTCATGTATGGAGAAGATATTGATTTGAGTTACACGGCACTTCAAAAGGGATTTCAAAATTATTACTTGGGCTCGCAAACGGTTTTACATTTCAAGGGAGAAAGCACGGTAAAAGATAAGGTGTATCTCAAACGATTTTATGGCGCCATGGAGTTGTTCTACGATAAATATTTCAAGCGAAACCGATTAGAGAAATGGCTGGTAAAAGCTGCTGCGAAATTGTTTGTACTGGTAAAATCTTCAACGAGCGAAAAAGTTCAAGAGGTTCAAAACTTAAAACAAATTTTTGTTTCAGAAACAGGATGGCAGGGCACTGAGAACTTAATCACACGTTCTTTAGAATCGGTTGAAGAAGAAAGTTCCTCAGAACTCATTTTTGATACATCAAGTTATTCTTTTAGTGAGATACTTACCTTTATTAAAGAACATAGGCGGAAGTTTAAATATCGTTTTTATGCAGAAAATACGAGTACGATTCTAGGAAGTGATGATGCAAATGCTCGTGGAGCAGTGAAAATAATGAAGTGAATAAGCGATTTGATTGCAGATTTGATAACGAATTCTTAAAAACCGCGGTTAACGATGAAAAATCCGCAATTACAGAATTGAGAAGTATTATTTTTGCAGACTTAAAGAAATAAGAATTAGAAAATAGTTATGGCAAGATTTGAGTTGAAGTTGCCCAAAATGGGTGAATCTGTTGCAGAAGCAACTATTACTTCATGGCTTAAGGAAGTAGGGGACACCATCGAGATGGATGAACCTGTTCTTGAAATTGCCACAGATAAAGTCGATAGCGAGGTTCCCAGCGAGGTGGATGGTAAACTTGTTGAGAGGCTATTTGAGTTAGATGATGTTGTTCAAGTAGGGCAAACCATCGCCATCATCGAGACAGAAGGTGAAGGTGAAACTGAAGATGCAGACTCAACCGAAACTTCAGAGGTAAGTGAGCCAAAAGTAGTTGAAGAAGCTGCTGCGAGAATTGAACAAGAAATTACGTCAAGCACTAGCTCTGACAACAATTATGCAGATTCTGATTCATTTTACTCACCCTTAGTAAAAAACATAGCTAAACAAGAAGGTATTTCTTTGGACGAGTTAGAGTCCATTTCCGGAACCGGTAAGGGTGGTCGAGTTACCAAAAATGACATTTTAGCTTATGTCGAGGATAAAAAAGCAGGAAAAGTTACTGCTACATCATCTAACCCATCCACACCGGCAGCACCAGCTTCGCACAGTGCTGCTCCAAAGCAAGCACCTGTTGCAGCACCCGTTTCGGTAAATGGAGGTGATGAAATTATGGAAATGAGCCGCATGGGGAAACTCATTTCGCACCACATGGTAGCATCAGTACAGACCAGTGCACACGTTCAGAGTTTTATTGAATGTGACGTAACCAATATCTGGAACTGGAGAAAGAAAAACAAAGATGCTTTCAAACAACGTGAAGGGGAAAATTTGACATTCACTCCTATCTTTATGGAAGCAGTTGCTCAGGCGATCAAGGAATTTCCTATGATCAACATTTCAGTAGACGGAGACAAGATCATCAAGCGAAAAAATATCAATCTAGGTATGGCTGCTGCCTTGCCAGACGGTAACCTAATCGTTCCGGTAATTAAGAATGCTGATCAGTTGAATCTGGTAGGTATGGCAAAATCAGTAAATGATCTTGCAAATAGAGCCAGAACTGGAAAATTGAAACCAGACGACACTCAAGGAGGAACGTACACGGTAACTAATGTAGGAACTTTTGGATCGATCATGGGTACGCCTATCATCAATCAGCCGCAGGTGGCAATTTTGGCACTTGGAGCGATTAGAAAAGTGCCAGCAGTTGTAGAAACTCCAGATGGTGATTTCATCGGTATACGTATGAAAATGTTCTTGTCACATAGCTATGATCACAGAGTAGTGAACGGAGCGTTGGGCGGACAGTTTGTTCAGCGTGTGGCGCAGTTACTAGAAGGATTTGATCCGGACAGAACTATTTAGAGGTCACCAATTTCAAGATTCAAAAATGCCCGTTTCAGTTGTGAGACGGGCATTTTGTTTTTAGGATTAGGATCAATTCAGTTCTTGAGCTTTCCTTTTGATTTTAGATACTTTGTTATGGCATCTTTAGAAGTAAACCAAACCCTACCTTCTTTATAAGCGTCGATTTGCCCTTTGCGAGCTAGTAGGCTTACATATTCTTGACCGTAAGGAATAGCTGGCTCTTTAACAATGTCAGAAATGGGTGCAAAATCACCCGCAATGTCTTCGAGATTATTTAAGTAGATATCTGTAGACCTAGTAACAGCTTGTAATGTCAATTCTAAAAGCTTATCTAAATTCCCCTGATCAGCATCTTTAAGTGCTTTGTAATATCTCTTTCGATCTGAAGCCAGAATAATACCGGGTGGATAACCTTCTTTCATAAGCAAGAGATTAAACAAGAGTCTCACGGTTCTACCATTCCCATCAAAAAATGGATGAATGTAAACGAATCGATGATGAAAAATGGCAGCCTGAACTATTGGATGAAAGTCTTGAGAATTTGCAACCCAGTCAATTAATTCTTCCAAAAGGTCTGGAACTTTACGAGCGTTAGGCGGTAGAAATTGCGCACCGCTTATGCGTACTCCAGCATTTCTGAGCCTACCTGCAAATTCCTTATCAATCTTATCCATGATTAACTCGTGAACATTCAAGACATCCCTTTCTCTAAGAGTGTAGTTAGGTGAAATAAGTTGCTCGATGTATTCAATAGCATCTTTGTGGTTCACTGCTTCAAAATGTTCCCTAAGCGTTTTTCCAGAAACGGTTATTCCATCCTGAATCACCATTTGAGTTTCTTTCAGTGTCAGCGTGTTCCCTTCAATACTGTTGGAACTATGGATCCATTCTATATCAAGACTTTCCCTGATGTTGTTCACTACAGCGCTGGGGAAAGGGCGCAATTGATCAAGACGCTCCTTCTTTGCTTCTAGTCTAGAAAGGCGTTGACTGTTTTCCTCACTTACCGATATATCATTCCATTTTTTCACAACGCAAATATCGGTAAATAAAATATAATAGCTTTCCGATACTTGTGAGTTTTAGTACCTATTTAAATGGCTCTAATCTATACGTACAAAATAGCTAACTCATTTTTAGATTTTGATAAAGTCTAGATTTCCCAAAAAAGATTTTGGTTTAATAGGCACATATAATTGTCTTACGCGTAGTTTCCAGTCGGATTTGAATAGATTTTTCCAATAATGATTTGAAGGATAAATAATCTTATCGACTTTCCCATAATGATCATCATAAGAAAACTTTTCCCACGTTTCTAGAATTGGCTCTAGACCAAAATTCGATTCTAAATCGCTAAGTCCTTCTGTTTTTAATACATGATCATTGAGAATATAAATATTCTTGGACCAGTCAACTATAAGAATGAAAAGACATTCGTCATCTAAAACTAGTCTGGGGCTTAGAGCGATGAACTTTATATCATCAAGTAGACAGTCAAAAGATTTACAAAACTTACCTAGTCCAGTAATTTTGGAAGGGAAGGCGGTAAAAACTAATTTTGATTCTGTTATCTCAATCCCAGATTTCAAAACTTACATCTTAAACATGGGATATCCGCTCATCTTCTCCATGACCTGAGATTTCAGTGCAGCTAGTTTGTCTTCATCTTCCATGTTCATCAAACACTCATCGATCACTTTAACGATCCACTTCATGTCGTCTTCATTAAGACCTCTCGTGGTAATTGCGGGTGTTCCTATGCGTATACCGCTGGTAACAAAGGGTGATTCTGTATCAAAAGGAACCATGTTTTTATTCACGGTTACATCTATTTCACCGAGCGCCTCTTCAGCCTGCTTACCGGTTATTCCTTTATTGCGTAGGTCGATCAGCATGCTGTGGTTGTCTGTTCCGCCAGAGATGATTTGGTAGCCTTTTTCCACAAATGCGGCTGCCATAGCTTTTGCATTCTGGCGGGTTTGAACCGTGTAGTGAAGAAATTCGTCTGTTAACGCTTCCGCGAAAGCGACCGCCTTTCCAGCTATCACGTGCATCAACGGCCCTCCTTGATTTCCTGGAAAGACTGCGCTGTTGAGTAGCGTAGACATCTTCTTTAATTTACCAGACTTGAGTTTTTGGCCAAATGGGTTTTCAAAGTCTTTTCCCATAATGATCAGTCCGCCGCGTGGACCTCTCAAGGTTTTATGGGTGGTCGTAGTACAAATATGTGCATGAGGTACGGCATCTTGTAAGATACCTTTTGCGATAAGTCCGGCTGGATGGGCGATATCTGCTAGGAGTAAAGCGCCTACTTTGTCCGCTATTTCGCGAAAGCGTTTATAGTCAATCTCACGACTGTAAGCCGAGGCTCCCGCGATAATCATTTGAGGTTGTTCTTCCTCAGCGATTTTTTCAATCTTATTGTAATCGAGTAAACCCGTTTCTTTTTCTACGCCGTAAAAAGAGGTTTTGTACAACTTTCCAGAAAAATTCACTGGTGAACCGTGCGTCAAGTGGCCACCATGAGAAAGGTCAAAACCTAAAATCTTATCACCCGGATTCATACAAGCATGAAAAACCGCTGTGTTTGCCTGACTGCCGGAGTGCGGCTGAACATTCACATATTCCGCATTGAAAAGTTCTTTAGCTCGCTCTATGGCAATGTTTTCTATTTCATCGACCACTTCACAACCTCCATAGTAACGTTTTCCAGGATACCCTTCGGCATATTTGTTTGTGAGTATGGAGCCTACAGCGTTAAGCACGTCTTCACTTACGTAGTTTTCACTTGCAATGAGTTCTATACCATTAGTCTGGCGTTGCTTCTCCTGATTGATCAGGTCAAAAATTTCTTGATCCATGGGCGGTGTTGTGAAATATTTAGGACACAAAAGTAAGTTGTTAATCGCATTGTCCACCTTACTATTGATATATTTGAATGAGACTTTTTAACAGAAAATCAAATTATGTCAATTACTGCTAACGATCCGAAACGCAAATCATGGATAGGTTATAGTGCAGACTCCCACTTTCCTGTTCAGAATATTCCATTTGGGGTGTTTTTAACTAGAGACAATGTCATTACGATAGGTACGAGGATAGGGGACTACGCTATAGATTTAGGAGCTCTTCAAGAGTTGGGCTATTTTGATAGCGTACCACTTACTGACGATATGTTCATGCAAGACACCTTGAATGATTTTATATCTGATGGTAAGAAGACGTGGAGACTCGTTCGCAATCGTATAGGTGATATTTTTGATAAAGAAAATCCGGAACTCAGAGATAATAAGGAGCACCGCGATCGCATCATATTTGCGATGGATGAGGTGGAAATGCAGCTTCCTGTCCTAATAGGTGATTATACTGATTTTTACAGCAGCAAGGAACACGCGACTAACGTGGGAACCATGTTCCGTGATCCTGATAATGCTTTGCTGCCTAACTGGTTGCACATGCCGGTGGCCTATCATGGACGCAGTAGTTCCATAGTTCCCAGCGGTATTCCCATACACCGGCCTCAAGGTCAAACGATGCCAGCTGATGCAGACGCGCCAGTTTACGGACCCAGCAAGCTCCTCGATTTTGAGCTGGAAATGGCTTTTATTACTACAGATGCAAATAATCTAGGTCAGCCCATTGCTGTAGATAAAGCTGAAGATTACATCTTCGGTATGGTGTTATTCAATGACTGGAGCGCCCGTGATATTCAGAAATGGGAATATGTGCCCCTAGGTCCATTTTTAGGGAAGAATTTTGCGAGTTCCATATCACCGTGGATTGTTACCTTAGATGCATTGGAACCCTTCAGAACCGAAGCTCCCAAAAAAGAGAAACCTGTTCTGGACTACCTAAAATCAAAAGGTAAATCTACTTTTGATATTCATCTGGAAGTCGATATTACTCCAGAGGGAGGTCGTCCTACCACGGTTTGTAAATCCAATTTCAAACACATGTACTGGGATATTTCCCAGCAGCTGGCGCATCATACGGTCAACGGTTGTCCTGTGAACAGTGGGGACATGATGGGTAGTGGTACGATTTCAGGTCCCACGCCAGATAGTTACGGTTCCATGCTGGAATTAAGCTGGAAGGGAACGAAGCCGGTGAAGCTTAACGACGGTACAGAACGTAAGTTTATTCAAGACCACGATACGGTAACCATGCGTGGCTATTGTGGTAGGAATGAAGTAAGAATAGGATTTGGTGAAGTAGAAACTAAAGTGTTGCCAGTTTATAAACCTAAATCTAAATAGGACTTTTTTGAATCCCGCTTTCGCGCTGCGCCTTCGGCAAGCCTATGGCGACCGAGGGAAAGCGGGAATCTTCAAAATCCTTTACTAAAAAGTAAATCGTAGTTGATTCATGACAGATTCGGAATGTGATTGTAAAGCAGAGGTGTATGGATAATCTAAAAATTCCATATCAGGACCTCAGATTCTATTCCAATATCATCAAGGACTATCTCGACCGAAAGGATGAGGTGCGACCATTTTATCATAGGTTTCCCACCTTGCATAATTTTGAAGCTCAAATTCAGGAAAAACAAGCTGAATGGAAAGAAGCTCCTCCTAAAAGAGCATCTCTTGTTGAAGTCTTAAGAGATCAGTATCAAAGTTTGCCGGAGAATGAACATGTTGCCAGTAATATAAACCTACTCAGTAGTGACAATACGTTTACTATAACTACGGGTCACCAGCTCAATCTTTTTACCGGTCCTTTATATTTCTTGTATAAGATTGCTTCAACCATCAATTTGTGCAAAAAATTAAAGGAGGCTTATCCTGATAGGAATTTTGTGCCCATCTTTTGGATGGCGACTGAAGATCATGATTTTGAAGAGGTTCAATACTTCAATTTTGGCGACCGTAAAATTGTCTACGATCGTGAAGCCGGCGGTGCAGTAGGACGTCTTGATAATTCTGGACTGGATAAAGTGTATGACAGTTTTGAGACCTTGCTGGGGAATCATGAACACGCAAAGCAGCTTAAGAATCTATTCAAAAACGCTTATCTCAGTCATAAAAATTTAGCTGATGCCACGCGATATATAGCTCACGAGCTATTCGGTCAGGAAGGATTGGTGGTTCTCGATGCAGATGATGCCCGATTGAAACAGCACGCGATAGGTCATTTTGAACAAGATTTGCTGGATAATCTGGCTTTTGAGAGAGTAAATGAGACGATCGATGCGTTTCCGCCAGAATATAAAGTGCAGGTGAATCCGCGGGAGATCAATTTGTTTTACCTGACAGATGAGCATCGTGGTCGTATCATTTTTAAAGATGAAAAGTACTTTGTAGATGGTGTGGATCTCGCTTTCGCGAAAGCGGAACTGCTCAAAGAGCTCCACGATCACCCTGAACGATTCTCGCCCAATGTAATTCTTAGGCCACTCTATCAGGAAATAATTTTGCCGAATTTATGTTATATAGGAGGCGGCGGTGAGATGGCGTACTGGCTGGAGCTGAAGTCTTTTTTCGAAGCCAGTAAAGTGACTTTTCCCATATTGCTTTTACGTAACTCTGCGCACCTCGCCACGAGTAAAGAATTGGACAAGCTATCCCGATTAAAACTACAACCCGCAGATTTGTTTCAGGAAGAGTTTGAACTTGAGGAACAGGTCACGCGACAAATCAGTCATATCAATATTGATTTTGAACCTCAAAAACGACATCTCAAAAATCAATTTGCCGATCTCTACGATCTAGCCGAAAAAACCGAAAAATCGTTCAAAACAGCTGTTGCTGCTCAAGAACAAAAACAAATCAATGGCCTGGAACACCTTGAAAAGCGGTTACTGAAAGCCCAAAAACGCAAACTCGCAGATGAAATTGAGCGATCGTTGAAACTACAGAAAGAATGGTTGCCCAGTGGCGGCTTGCAGGAACGTGTGACAAACTTTTCCTATTTCTATCAAAACTACGGGAGCGATCTTATCGATAAGATTTTAGAAGGTCTGGATCCATTGGATTTAAGGTTCACAGTAATCAAAATTGATTGAGGATCCATGAAATTTCGCAGTAGAAAAGACGCGCTTCTTTATGTATTGTTCCTAGTAATAGGTGTTTTGGCAGTTTTGATTTTTATCAATTTCTGGAACGCTCCCAGCTTAAATAGGGAGATGCTGGTTCCTGCATTTGCGTTGTTACTCGTGTTGGGTTTGCTTCTATGGATTGCCATGGGGACTTCTTACGAGATCACTGAAAATGAAATGAAATACCGATCAGGCCCTATAAAAGGTGCAATTGCTATTTCAGATATTCATGAAGTGGTAGTGGGAAAGACTATGTGGGTAGGCTTGAAGCCCGCTACCGCCAGAAATGGAATAATCGTGCGATATGAGAAATTTAGCGAGATCTACATAAGTCCAGATAATAACCAGCGATTTGTGGACAAGCTGCTCAAAAGAAACAAAGCTATCGTAGTCACAAGACATAAAGAATAGAGGCAGAGCCATGAAATTATAGATGAATATTCTGTTGAAATCGTATTCATAAAGCAACTGATTTCTATCGCATCTTCATTGCTAAAAAAGTAAATTTGCGCATGCAACACGACAAGGTTTTAATACTCGACTTTGGTTCACAATACACGCAACTTATCGCTAGACGTGTACGGGAACTCAACATCTATTCAGAAATCAAACCCTATCATACTTCGTTAGACGATCTGGAAGACTATAAGGCGGTTATATTATCTGGTAGCCCTATGTCTGTAAGGTCTGAAGAGGCTTTTCATATAGACCTGAAATCCATAAGAGGTACTAAACCTATCTTGGGAATTTGCTATGGTGCACAATATTTGGCCCATTATAATGGAGGGGAAGTCGCTCCTTCAAATATTAGAGAGTACGGTCGTGCGCATCTCACCGTGATCAAGGCTGAGGAGGCGCTTTTTGAAAAGATCAATGAAAATACTCAAGTCTGGATGTCGCACAGCGATACCATAAAAGAACTTCCAGAAGGAGCTGAGCGTATCGCGAGTACCGCAGACGTCCTCAATGCTGCCTTTAAAATAAAGGACGAAGAAACCTTTGCCATACAGTTCCACCCAGAAGTTTACCATTCTACTGATGGTAAGCAGTTGCTTGAGAATTTCCTGATCCGCATTGCGGGTGTAAAACCGGACTGGACACCGACTAGCTTTATAGAAGAAACCGTTGAGGCCCTTCAAGAAAAGATAGGCGATGGGAAAGTGATTTTAGGACTTAGTGGTGGTGTGGATAGTAGCGTTGCAGCTATGTTATTACACCAGGCGATAGGTAGGAATCTGTATTGCATTTTTGTAAATAACGGTCTGCTGCGTAAGGATGAATTTCCTCAAGTGCTTGATCAGTACGAGGGTATGGGACTCAATGTAAAAGGAGTTGATGCCACGGCACGGTTTATGGAAGCCCTCAAAGACGAGGCTGATCCTGAGAAAAAGCGTAAAGCCATAGGCCGCACTTTTATCGAGGTTTTTGATGATGAGGCAACCGCTGTAGACGGAGCAGAATTTTTGGCACAGGGTACTATTTATCCTGATGTTATCGAGAGTGTTTCTGCAACGGGTGGGCCCAGCGCGACCATAAAATCGCACCATAATGTGGGTGGTTTGCCAGATTTCATGAAGCTCAAAGTGGTAGAGCCACTCAAAGCTTTGTTCAAAGATGAGGTGAGAAGAGTGGGAAGGTCCATGAATATGCCAGAGGATATTCTGGGAAGGCATCCTTTTCCGGGTCCTGGACTGGCCATACGAATCTTAGGTGATGTCACGTTAGAGAAAGTGAAAATGTTGCAGGAAGTAGATGCTATTTTTATCAATAACTTGAAAAAATGGGAGCTTTATGATCGCGTTTGGCAGGCTGGAGCCATGCTTTTACCGGTGAATAGCGTGGGCGTCATGGGCGATGAACGCACCTATGAAAAATGCGTAGCCTTGCGGGCTGTAGAAAGTACGGATGGTATGACCGCTGATTGGGTGAATTTACCCTATGAATTTTTGCAAGCCACCAGTAACGAGATCATTAATAAGGTAAAAGGCGTAAATCGCGTGGTTTACGACATCAGTTCTAAGCCGCCTGCAACCATAGAATGGGAATAATATGAAAAATTTTATCTGGGTGTTTTTTTTGGTTCTCGCTTTCGCGAAAGCGGAAACCCTTACAGCCCAAAACTATAAACAGCACACCGTAACTAGTGGAGAGACACTGGGAACTATTGCTAAAAAGTACAGCATCTCCGAAAAGGAATTGCTGGCACTCAATCCCGATGCAAAATCTGGCGTGAGGGCGGGAGCCTCGTTGCTCATACCGGCTGATGCTAAAGTGTTGACTCAAAAAAGAGTCAAGGAGTATAAAAAGTATAAAGTACGTAGGAAAGAAACGCTTTACAGTATTTCTAAAGAATATGGTATCACCGTTCTGGATATCAAAGAAGCAAACAAGAGACTCTATGCTGAAACATTGAAAAAAGGTGATCGCATTCAAATCCCAGTATTTCATGACGAACCGGAAAATGAACCTATTCTAGGTTTACCGAACGATCTTAATCAAACGGAAGAACAACTTGCCGCTATCGGAAAATACCGGGTAAAGGCGAGCGAAGGCTATTACAGAGTGGCAAAAAAGAACGGCATTACCGTAGAGCAACTCAAAGAGATGAATCCAGATGTGGAGCAGTTGAAGCCAGATATGCTGATCAATGTGCCTAAAAAAGAATTGGATCTGGAGATTTCTGGTTCTAAGACAGAGCAGGCCATCGATTTACTGGCTGATAATATTGATATTTTGGATGAGGTGAGACCCGAACTGGTTGAGTTTGAGGTTCCACATAAAATGGGGATGTATTCTTTAAAGAGAATGTCTGGGATCTCTGAGGACTCACTGATTAGTCTCAACCCTGAATTAAAAGACGGACTCAAGGCAGGGATGGTTCTCAAAATTCCCAACAGTAATCTTATTGATACACTCCAAATTTATGAGGCTAACTACAAAATTGCCAAACTGGTTGATAGTATCACCAGTTACGAGCCTCAACGATTTGCGGTCATGTTGCCACTTTCTCTAGACAAGATAAATGATGAGTTAGATATGGAGGAGCATCTCAAAACAGATGCAACTTCAAGAATTGCTACAGATTTCTTGATAGGTTTGATGATGGCACGAGATAGTGCAATGAGCATAGGGCTACAGGTAACATACGACGTTTATGATACGGAAAGGAGTGAAAGTGCGGTGAGGAGTATCTTGTTAGAAAATAAATTTGAAAACTATACAGGGGTGATAGGTCCATTATTTTCAAAAAATGTGCTGCAGGTGGCAAAAGAATTAAGATCTGACCGTATACCGGTAATATCACCACTCACTAATACAGATGTGGAGCTTTATAGAAACCTAGTTCAAACGCGACCCAGCGATGATCTACTTAAGCTTAGAATGAAGCAGTTCCTAAAAATCTATGCAAAAGGCAAAAACGTCATCATCGTGACCGATAATAAAAAGCCCCAGTTGAGATCTGAATTCAGCGCTTTGTTTCCTGATGCCAAGGTGTTAATTCCTAATGAAAAGAAAAATTACATCTACAAGGTCAACTACCTCAAGGAATTAGATCCGGTTAAAGAAAATATAGTGATCCTTGCGGTTGATCAAGTTGGATTTATAACTGATGCCGTAACAACCTATTCTGCAAAAACAGATACTCACAACATCACGATGTTTGGAATGGATGCTTATGATGACATGGATTTGCCTAACGGTAGATTGGCTAGCCTAAATTACACATTCCCGCAATTTTATAAGGATGCGATAGATGACAATCCTTTTGTTAGAGACTATCGGGAAAAGTATGGTATGCTGCCTAATAAATATGTAGCTAGAGGTTTTGATGTGGGCTTTGATGTGATTTTGAGACAGGCGAGCACCGGTGACTTCTTTGATTCTCTTAAGAAGTATGGCTTAACTAAAATGGTCGAGAGCAAGTTTGATTATAGCAAACAACTTTTCAAAGGTTATTATAATGAAGCAGTCTTTATGCTCCAGTATCAAAAAGATTTAAGCATAAAAGAGATTGAGATTACTCCACTTAAAACGAGATAAATGACGTCTACAGTAGTATATAAAGGTGATTTACGTTGTGAATGTGTTCACAGCCAAAGTTCTGAAACAGCGATTACAGATGCACCAGTCGATAATAATGGCAAGGGAGCTTCATTTTCTCCCACAGACCACGTCGCTACCGCGCTTGCCAGTTGTATGCTTACAGTAATGGGGATCAAAGCACGCGAGATGGATATAGAAATGGAAGATTCTGTAGCTGCTGTAACTAAGGTAATGGCTTCTGATCCGAGGCGTATTTCAGAGATCAAAGTGACGCTCAATATGAACGGGAACGCTGATCAGCGCGCTAGACTTATCTTAGAGAGAGTGGCTCAGACCTGTCCCGTACGCAATAGTCTTCATCCAGAAATTAAGCTAGATATCAATTTCAACTGGTCTTAATGCGAGTAATCTCGGTTCTAATAGTTGCCTTACTTATAAATACAGCAGAACCGAGTATATCATGGACCTATGAAGAACACCCAGTTCTATCTTGGGAAGATTTCAGAGGAGAACCGGCAGGTGCTCTAGATAGAGCGGCGGCAGTTAACTCAGGGATGTCTTATGCAATTCAAACAAGAACTTCTGAAGGAAGAGTTGTTGATTTTAGCGTTGAAGTTGAAAGTGCTTTTTACCCTGAGTTGAGTTGGAAAAGAGATCTCAGGGAGAATAGTAGGTCACTTTTAAAGCACGAGCAGTTGCACTGGGATATCACCCACCTTCATGTATTGAAATTAAGAGCAGCTTTCAGAAGATATAGACCGGTCAAAAATATCAATAAAGAGATAGATTTCATCTTTAGAAAGTTTGAAAAAGATCGGGAAGCCATGCAATCAAGGTACGATCTAGAAACCGGTCACGGCTTAAAGAAAGAAGAGCAACAGCGCTGGGAGATTTACATTGCTGAAGAACTGCTGAAGGTAGAAATGTAAGCGTGATCTAGCATATTACTTAGCTTCAAGAAATTCAGATTTTTATCCCATTATCCGTACTTTTGCAGCTGTTTTTAAAATCATAAAAAGCAGTTTATGGCACACGCAAAATACATTTTTGTTACAGGTGGTGTAACCTCTTCCTTAGGAAAGGGAATAATTGCCGCCTCTCTTGCTAAACTGCTTCAAGCTAGAGGATTGAGTGTCACGATTCAGAAGCTCGATCCTTATATCAATGTTGATCCTGGAACCCTCAACCCTTATGAGCATGGTGAGTGTTACGTAACAGAAGATGGTGCTGAAACTGATCTGGATCTAGGTCATTATGAGCGTTTTTTGAATGTAAATACTTCGCAAGCTAATAACGTAACCACTGGTCGTATCTATCAAAGTGTTATCGATAAGGAACGCCGTGGCGAGTTTTTAGGAAAAACCGTTCAGGTAATTCCCCATATCACAGATGAAATAAAGCGACGCATTCAGATGCTCGGTAAATCTGGTGATTATGATGTGGTGATTACAGAGATAGGTGGTACCGTAGGAGATATTGAGTCGTTACCTTATATAGAAAGTGTGCGACAGTTGCAATGGGAACTGGGTGAAGATAATTCTTTGGTTATTCACTTGACATTGATTCCTTTTTTAAGCGCCGCTGGAGAATTAAAGACTAAGCCCACGCAACACAGTGTCAAAACACTCATGGAGAGTGGGGTACAGGCAGATATTCTGGTGTGTCGTACCGAGCATGAGATCACTGACGAGATACGTACTAAACTAGCACGTTTCTGTAACGTGAAGCAAGAGGCCGTTATTCAATCTATAGACGTTGAGACGATATATGACGTTCCTAACAAGATGTTGCTGGAAGGTCTGGATCGTGTAGTTATCAAGCGCCTTAAAATGGATGTGGACCAGCAACCTAATTTGAAAAGCTGGAATGAATTTGTCCAGCGTCACAAAAACCCAAAAAGCCAAGTCACCATTGGTTTGATAGGTAAATACGTGGAGTTGCAAGATTCTTACAAATCCATACTTGAGGCATTTATTCACGCTGGTGCCGCAAACGAGATCAAGGTGAAAATTGAGTCCATTCACAGCGAGTATCTTGAGCTTGAGAACGTAGAGAAAAAGCTTTCTCATCTAGACGGCTTGCTCGTTGCGCCAGGTTTTGGTGAGCGTGGTATTGAAGGAAAGATCGATGCGGTGCGTTATGCTCGAGAAAACAAACTGCCATTTTTCGGTATTTGTCTCGGTATGCAAATGGCCGTGATTGAATATTCCCGTAACGTTTTGGGAATTAAAGAGTCCAATTCTGTTGAAATGAATGCAGAAACCCCAGATCCGGTGATCTCGCTCATGGAAGATCAGAAGAACATTCTAGATATGGGCGGCACTATGCGTCTGGGCGCTTGGGATTGTGAGTTGCTGGGCGGTAAAGTCAAGGAAATCTATGGTAAGGATTTAATTTCTGAACGTCATCGCCATAGATATGAATATAACAACGAGTATCGCGAGCAACTTGAAAAAGGTGCTCTCAAGACTACGGGTGTCAACCCTAAATCTGGACTGGTGGAAATCGTTGAGATTGAGGATCATCCTTGGTTCATAGGCGTGCAATACCATCCAGAATATAAAAGTACGGTGGCAAATCCACACCCGCTATTCACTTCATTTGTAGCTGCTGCAGCGACTTATAAAGCACAGAAAATAAATAATTAGAAAGAAGCTTTTAGTGTTTACGCTTTCGCGAAAGCGAGATGTTATCAAAGCCATTTAATCAATTACAAATCCCGAAAGGGTAAATTATGGAAGAAAAGAAAACGGACTGGAAAACGATGCTGGGAATGACCCTGATTTTTGGGATTCTCATGTATATGTTCCTGAATAATCAAACCGATGTAGTTCCCGAGGAGGAAGATGTAGTTTCTACTGAAGATATAACGGGTACTGACCCTTTTGAGATAGGTTCTGACAGCACGGCTGTGGTTCCAGATTCACTAAAAGTAGCCAGTAACACTCCAACAGAGGAAGTCCTTGAGTTCAATAACAAACTGGTGGATTTTAAAATCAGTACAAAAGGTGCGCTGATTACCGAGGCATTACTCAAGAATTACAAGACTTACGATAGTTTGCCGGTATACCTCGTACGTGGTAAGGATCACATGCTCAACCTGAAGTTCCAGACTCAGGATGGCCGCATCTTAAATACCAAGAATCTCATTTTTACACCTTCTACTTCTGAGAATGGTGAGAACAAAGTGCTGACCATGCGATACGAGCAAGGCGCAAACCAATATCTGGAGTTCCGTTATGAGCTGCAGCCAGAAGATTATATGATGGATTTCAACATCAGATCTGTAGGGATGGCTCAGGTTTTTGACACCTCTGAAACAGCAGAGCTGCAATGGGATCTGGTGGGGTATAGGAGGTCAAAAAGTATGACCAATGAAAACCGCTACACAGAGATTAAATTTGAATATGACGGTGGTAGCGATGACTATACAGGACAGGGAGAAACCGCAGAAGAAGACGCGACTGATGTGACTTATGTTGCTTACAAAGAGCACTTCTTTTCAAGTATTTTGCTTACAGACACGCCATTCTCAAGTGCGGTAATGAAATCTCGCAATATCGAGTCCATTGATGAGGAGCAAAATGAATTTACCAAGGAATTTAGTACAGTCGCTCAACTTGAGTACAGCGGTGGAGAGCTGGCATATAATATGGACTGGTACTTCGGTCCTACAGATTATGACATTCTAGATGGATACAATCGTAACCTCGATGAGGTGGTTGATCTAGGTTGGGGAATTTTTGGAGTGATTAACGAGTATGCGATCAGGCCGGCTTTCAAGTTCTTGACTGATGATAATTACCTCGGGATTTCTTATGGAATTGGGATTATTTTATTGACGATATTGGTAAGGCTAGTACTTTCACCAGTACTCTATAAAAGTTATTTGACACAGGCGAAAATGAAAATCCTGCGCCCTGAACTGAACAAAATTGCCGAAAAGTACAAGGACAACGCCATGAAAAAGCAGCAAGAAACCATGCGCGTGCAGAGTGAGGCAGGAGCCAGCCCTTTATCGGGTTGCTTGCCGGCCTTATTGCAGATGCCGGTATTCTTTGCGTTGTTCAAGTTTTTCCCAACCGCCTTTGAACTACGACAAAAAAGCTTCTTATGGGCAGACGATCTTTCCAGCTACGATGAGGTTTTTAGTTTACCGTTTACGATTCCGTTCTATGGTGATCACGTGAGCTTGTTCCCGATTTTGGCGTCTATTTCTATATTCTTCTATATGCAAATGACGACTGGTCAGAGTATGCAGGCTACGCAGCAACCGGGTATGCCTAACATGAAGTTCATCATGTACCTGTCTCCGCTTTTCATGCTTGTTTTCTTCAACAACTATGCGAGTGGATTATCACTGTATTACTTTGTATCTAACTTAATCACCATAGGCCTTATGTTAGTTATCAAGTATGTAATCATAGACAAGGATAAGGTTCTTGCTAAAATTGAAAAGGCAAAAGCAAAACCCAAAAAGAAGAAAGGGAAGTTTGCCAGCAAGATGCAACAGATCATGGAGCAGGCACAAGCTGCACAGGAAGAGCAGCAGAAGAGAAAGAAGTAGGTTATGATCACGTAAGGGCAGAATCAATTCTGTCCATACTGTCCTAAATTAAATTATGGGTTTTACCTCCATGAAAATAACTTTGATAAAATTAGATCTTATGTTCATTTTTATGTTGCTACTTCAAGATCCCTATGATGTAGGTTATAAAGTGGGATATGTTTGGTAAGGTGCTACCGATTTTGATTTTGGTTGGCATTTTTCTAGCTATTTACTTTATAATTAAAAAGGTAAGGAAGAAAAAGTGAAATGTTTTACTAGCGTAACTATTAGAAGGTTTGTTCCAGAGAGTTAGCCAATCAAGTGTAGGAATCAGTTCAGAAAACTCTAAGTAAAGGAATAGCCTCAATGAAAATTTAAGTATTGAGTAAGGGCAGAATTAATTCTGCCCTTACTTATATAGAAGAGATACAAACCTATGTTATCCTAAATAGTCCAAAAAAAAACAGGCTCTAAGCCCGTTTTTTTTGTCAATAGATTTGAATTCGATTATTTATCAATGGAACCCATCACTTTCTGGGCAAAAGCATTTGCAGCTTCAACGCTGCTCATACCTTCTTTCATATTTGAGTGCACTTCTAGAGCGCCACAAATATTGGTGATCAGCTCGCCTACCACGTCCATTTCTTCATCAGTTACAGATCTGTGTTCTGTAAAGTGTTCCAAAACTTCAAGTGTAGCTTCAAGCTGCTCTTCTGTAGCTCCTTTTTGAAGGTGTCTAATTACTGGTAACTTCATTTACTAGATCTTTAAGGTTTTCAAATTTGTTAGTTTGTACTTGGTTTACAAAACTTCCATTTTTAAAAGTAGCAAACGTAGGTAGGTTATCTACCGTGGCGAGTTTTCGTGACTCTGGATACTTCTCTGCATCAGCAAAAACAAAAACAGCGTTTTCATTTTCACTGGCAAGCTTTTTAAATTTAGGCTTCATTACGCGGCAATTTCCGCACCAGCTAGCCATATACTGTACTACAACAACCTCGTTTTCTGCAACGATTTCTTGTAGGTTATCTTGATCTAATGTTTTCATAGCTTCGGTTTTATTTGAATTAAAAAAGCAGCGCAGCTATCTTGAAATAGATGTACGCTGCTTTATTAATAGGAGTGTTAATTACTCTTAGTTTTTAGATAGGTACTCAGCCGTTGCTTTACGGTCTGCCTTCATCGCATCCTTCCCTTCTTCCCAGTTTGCGGGACAAACCTCACCGTTTTTCTGTACGTGAGTATAAGCGTCGATCATGCGTAGAAACTCGTTCACATTTCTACCTACTGGCATGTGGTTGATTCCTTCATGGAAAACCGTTCCTTCTTCATCGATCAAATAAGTCGCACGGAAAGTTACATTATCACCAGTAAGGATATGGTCCTCAAGCTCATCGTTGTACTCAACTTCAACATCCAGAATATCTAGGGTTCCAGCTAGATTACGGTTAGTATCTGCAAGAATAGGGTAGGTTACGCCTTCAATTCCTCCATCGTCCTTTGGGGTATTCAACCATGCAAAGTGAACTTCTGGAGTGTCACATGAAGCACCTATCACCATCACGTTTCTTTTTTCAAATTCCTCTAGAGCATCTTGGAACGCATGTAATTCAGTTGGGCATACAAATGTGAAATCTTTTGGATACCAAAAAAGAAGCACTTTCTTATTCTTGTTTTTTGCTTCTTCGAGAACATTCAACTTGAATGTATCTCCCATTTCATTCATTGCATCTACATCTAGATTTGGAAATTGTCTTCCTACTATAGCCATGTTATATCGTTTTTAATTATGCCACAAAAATAAGTCTCGCTTTCGCGAAAGCGGAACAATCTCAATGATCTATTTAGATGCAACTATAAGTTTTGATTATTGAAAAATGAAACATCAATCAATTTAAGTGATTGCCTGGCTCAGTGATCAAAATTGCACAAATATTCTCACCGGCAACGTGGCATTGTGGTTAAGCCACAACCTCAGTTTTTCCTGAATACTTATCCTTCAATTGTCTAATCTTGATATTAAAGGCCGCAAAAACCAAGGTCATAAAAGGAGAGAGCCAGTTGAAGATCGCAAACAAGGCATAATCAGCAACTGAAACTCCTAGAGTTGTACTTTGATAAGCCCCACAGGTGTTCCAAGGTATCAAAACAGAAGTTACGGTACCTGAATCCTCTAGCGTACGGGAAAGGTTTTCTGGAGCGAGACCTTTCTTGCGGTAGGCATCTGCGTACATTTTACCAGGAACTACAAGCGCTAAATACTGATCACTTGCCGTCACATTGATAGCCAGACAGCTGATCACGGTACTGGTAAACAACCCAAAAACCGAATGAAAGATGTTCAACAGTGCTCGACTGATCGCTGCCAATGCGCCTATCGCATCCATCACGCCACCAAAAACCATAGCACATATAATCAACCAGATCGTGCCTAGCATTCCTTCCATACCGCCAGATTCAAAAAGGCCACCTAGTTTTTCGGCAATCGCTGTATTTTCTGTGACTGGGTCGATGGCTACGTCCACCGTGATGGCATTCATGATTCCCTTGTAAGCTGATACTCCGTTCCACTCCTCAAGTCCACTTACGGCAAGAACCAAGTCGGGTTGAAAAATCAAGGCCGCGATTCCAGCTAGTAAAGTTCCCAAGAGCAAAGCGATAAGCGGCGAAACTTTTTTAATGATCATCGCTATTACTAAAATAGGAACTACAAAAAGTAGGGGGCTGGTATTAAATGTCCCATCAATCGCCTCTTGATATTGAGTTACGTCGGCGACACCTTCCCCTCCAGAAACAAAACCTATAATGACAAACACGATAAGAGTTACAACAATGGTCGGGACCGTGGTGTAGCTCATGTACTTTATATGGGTGAACAAATCAGTTCCTGCCATTGCTGGTGCAAGATTAGTAGTATCACTCATAGGACTGAGTTTATCGCCAAAATAAGAACCACTCAATACGGCACCAGCCGTCATTCCAGCATCAATGCCTAACGCTCCGGCGATACCTATAAGGGCAATACCTACGGTCGCACTAGTCGTCCAGCTGCTTCCTGTAGCAACTGATATTACCGCACAAATGATGACGCAAGCTGCCAAGAAGATAGTGGGATTCAGAATATCCAATCCATAATAAATCATAGTGGGAATGATACCGCTTACTAGCCAGGTTCCTGCAAGCGCCCCTACCATTAAAAGGATCAAAATCGCACCCGTTGTAGATTTTATATTTTGAGACACTTCCTCTACCATGGTTTTATAGCTGACTTTATTGAAATAGCCTACAATTCCAGCCACAGCCGCTCCTAGTAGAAGAACAAATTGATTAGAACCACTCAAAGCATCATCGCCATACACACCCAATACATTGAAAGCCAGCATCCCAACTAATGCGATTACAGGAATAAGAGCTTCGCCTATGCTTAGTTTATTGTTCTCAATAATTTTCTCGTCTTCGTTGTTGATGTTTTGGCTTTTCATGGACTTTTAAAGTTGACCGTAATGTTACGATATTGTTAAGGTAGATGCAAGCGATAGAGGGAGCAGTTGTAGATTGTGTTAGTGCTATGTGAATTTCAATTGCGTGCGTTGGTTTTGATTTGCAGTTTCGGTTTTACATGGATTCGATCGTTTGTTTAGAATTCCAAATTTCAAATTCCAAATTCCAAACTTCAAACTCCAAGATTTTGATTCAAGTGAAGGTTGATCATTTCGCTTTCGCGCGGTCCCTGAGCGGAGTCGAAGTGGAAGCGTTAAAACCTTCAATCTCTTACATATCGTTTTTCTAGTGCTTTATCAATATCCAGCCATTTAGCAATAACGACTGCCAGATTGATCAGTGGGCTCAGAGTTTTGAATGCAAGGCTATCCACGTGGGTGTCGCCCCACTTTAATAGCAGCGCCGCATAGAGCGGATTATATGGGATTTGATTTGAAGTAAAAGTTTTACCATCGCTTACGAGACCAAACAGCACTGCCATGAATTTCTCAAATCCAGGCTGACCGGGTTCTAATCTTGCCTGAAAAATAATGGCATGATCGGTCGGGTTGTAGAATCGGTGAAGGTCAACGATTGGGACCTTAAAATCTTCGCCGGGATTCAACAAAAGCTCTCGACCTTTAAAATGAACGCCTAGTTCTCCCTGTTTTGGGAAAAAATGCTCGGTGAAGTGTTTGTGATAATGTATGGGATTGCCACCACCAGGTTGAAGTTCAACTTCGATTAGAGTATAAGCACCATTTGTTTCTTGAGATGTTCTCAAGATGGTTGCTTTCTCCTTAGTAATCGGATTAAGGTAAATACGTTGCACTTTTCAAAAGTATCGTGCGCTCATGTGATTGTTTAATAAGTAAATAATAAATTGTGATCTAAAATTCGGCTGGCTTACAGAACTGCTGACTAACTTTACATTATTAGTTATCGCTTTCGCGAAAGCGAGATATTAACGCAATAGAAATAAAGAACAAAACATAGTAATATGTCTGAACAGATAGAAAGAATCAAGTGTTTAATAATAGGTAGTGGACCAGCAGGTTATACCGCTGCCATCTATGCTGCCCGCGCAGATATGAAGCCTGTAGTATATACAGGTATGGAGCCCGGAGGCCAGTTAACCACAACTACCGAGGTCGATAACTTCCCAGGTTATCCAGAAGGTATCGATGGTCCTAGAATGATGCAAGATCTGCAGAAGCAGGCAGAACGTTTCGGTACTGATGTGCGTATAGGGATGATTACTGAAGTGGAGTTTGCCAAAGAAAAAGGTGGTATTCACAAAGCCACGGTCGATGGAAAAACCAAGATCGAGGCTAATACCGTGATTATCTCAACGGGTGCATCAGCAAAATATCTGGGTCTGCCTAGTGAGCAGCGCCTTAGAGGTGGAGGAGTGAGTGCTTGTGCCGTTTGTGATGGTTTCTTTTATAAGAATCAAGATGTAGCTATTGTAGGAGCCGGTGATACCGCTGCTGAAGAAGCTTCCTACCTCGCAAAAATCTGTAAGAGTGTTACGATGCTCGTGCGTAAAGATTATATGAGAGCTTCAAAGGCTATGCAGCACAGAGTCAACAGCCTCGAGAATATTAAAGTGATGTACAATAGTGAGGTTGATGAAGTTTTGGGCGACCAAGTTGTTGAAGGTTTACGCATTGTAAATAACGAGACTGGCGATACAACTGAAATTGAAATTACTGGACTATTCATCGCGATAGGTCATAAACCCAACACAGATATATTCAAAGGACAGATCGATATGGGAGGTGATGGTTATATCCACACCGAATCTGGTTCTACCAAGACGAATATTCCAGGAGTTTTTGCTAGTGGCGACGTACAAGATAAAATCTATAGACAGGCGATTACCGCTGCTGGGACAGGTTGCATGGCAGCCCTGGATGCAGAACGTTACCTAGCTGACATAGGAGTGGTTGAGGAAATGACTGCTGGTGATTATTACGTTGAATAATCTTAGTTTTATTGGTCTCAGGACAGGGTATAAAACCCTGCAATTTCATTGCAGTACTTTAGTTATGCGAAAAAATCTATACATTGGTCATTATGGGATCAGCACAGAGAAAAGGCTCGCATACTGTAACTCGTCTCACCTGTCATATAGTATGGTCAACGAAATATAGGTATAAGGTTTTGGAGGGCGACATCAAGATTCGCTGTCGTGCTCTCTTGATACAGATCTGTGAATCTGAAAGTGTAGCGATACTGAAGGGTGTGGTCAGCTCAGATCACGTCCATATGCATGTTGAGTACCCGCCAAAGTTGCCAATCAGTATTTTAGTAAAAAACCTTAAGGGTCGGTCATCACGGAAGCTGCAACAGGAGTTTCCAAAATTGAAGAAGCGTTATTGGGGGAACCACTTTTGGGCAACCGGCTACGGAGCATGGAGCAGTGGCAACATAACGGATGAAATGGTCAACAACTATCTGGAACACCACCGCAAGGAGAATGACAACGATAATTCCAACTTCATATTGGAGTAGTCAGAGCAAGGACTTTCAGTCCTGTGTCAAAAACCCCTGCACTTGAGTGCAGGGTGGTTTAGTTTGACAAAAAAAATCCCACTAGAAGTTTTTGCAACTAGCGGGATTTTGATTTGTAAGAAAATACTTTATTTCTTTCTCAAAACAGCTTCTCCTTCAAATTTGGTCAAGATGATATCTGGCTTGTTGAAAACGGATATATCGGCATCTTTGTCTGCTTCTATAGTTAGAGTCTTCTTAGCATTAACTTCAGCCTTAGAATTGTTTCCAGCTACCACGGTAAGCTCCTCATATACTAGGTTCTTAGCTTCGATAAATGCCTTGTCAGTTATCGTGATTTTGCCTCGATCTACATCACCCTCGATGCGAGCATCCACACGATCCCTCAAAAATAGATTAGCCTGTTGGTAAGTGATCAATGCTTTGACATCTGCATTGTCTGTTATTTGAATATTTGCTTTATTACCGGTCAGATTCAATTCTGACTTTGAATCACCAGTAGTATGAAGTTTCAACTGTTGCACCGTTGCGGTGATGTAAGCACTAGCCTTGTCTTGTACTTGTAGATCGAGAATAGGGAAATTTCCTTTTGTTACGGTAGAAACTTCTGCGTCATCCTTGACTATGATCGTATGCAGGTCAGGACTGTAAGTGATCCTAAATTCCATTTTACGCTTGGAACGAATTCTCGCAGTGGAGTTGATGGTGAGTTTACTCCCAATAGAATTGAATTCAATGTGCTCGTGTAGATTGGAATCAGTGATCAATTCTACCTCCGGCTGTGATCCCGGAACAAGTTTTACTTTAAAATCATCATCTACTTCAAGTGTGTTGAATGGTTTAACAATGGTGATTTCTGTAGTAGGTTCTCTATTACCTTTTACTTTCATGTCCTGAGCTGTTGAGCCGCAAGAGGTAAGTAAAAGTACTGCTAGAGTATGAAATATAAATTTCTTCATGGAATTAGATTTTTAGGAAAAATAGAGCATCTTACCTTATTGAGGGTATAAAGAAAACATATAATTTGTTGAATGGTTTAACAAGTAGTTTAAAAAGGTGATGACAATTTAGTTCTCGCTTTCGCGAAAGCGTAAACAGCACAAGCTATCCAGAAATAAAAGAAGCCGTTCCCCTCAACAGAAACGGCTTCAAGATTAAAACAACTCAAATTTTAATCCTACTCAATTTTCTTCTTCGTATTTCCATTGATTTTCATTAAAGTCATTCTGGATGGAATCAGCTTCTTCCTGCAATACTTCATCAATAGGATCTTGGGCTTTGGAAGGTTCTTCAATGTCCTCACAATCCAAACAGATTGCTTCATTCTTTTCCATTATATAGTGGTGGTCCCAGCCATGAGGTATTCTAATCGTATCGTCGTTTAACCAGCTTCTATACCTATCATAAAATTTGCGATTGAGCTTGAAAGTCGTTCCTTCGGGCAAATAAATAACTACTTGTGTTTCTTGCTGGAAGAACCCGTAACCCTTAGGTATGATCACATATTCAGGAGCGGTAAACCTATTTTGTTCCACATTATATTCATAAACTAGCTGTGAGGCGTTTTCTTTTGCCTTCTCATAGGAGCCTCCTCTCGCGCTGTGAGTCAAGACTACTCTGGCTACGCTGTCTTTTGTACTGGCGAGCGCTACTCTAAGATTACGGTTTCTCAAAGCGATGGTACCATTATATTCTACCATGTCGAAATTGTGAGAATTCACGTATACTGCGTTATCCAATTCCTCAAGGGATTGCAAATTCAGTTCAAATAGATTCTCATCAACCTCAAATCGCTCAACATCTGGAATCTTTGCTTCAAAAGCCTGATTAGCAGCAACTCGACCTATAGTTATACTTAAGAAAATAATACTGGCTACCCACAAAATCACAAGAATGATTTTAGCTGGTGTACCAATGGATTTCATATTTCGCACCAGCATTTTCAAGCCTAAAATTGCCAAAACCAAAAGTGGAATGCACGTAGCAAGAATAATCGCAAGAAACAATAGCCAGGTTACGTTTTCCCATGGGATTACAATGTCAAAGAAATGGATCAGGTTCTGCCCATCCACATCAATAAACGCTACAGTGAATAAGCTCACTATGATGGATATCAAACCTATCGTGCTAGCCAAGAAAACTAAAAGCCCAATGATTTTAAAAAGTATCTTGAAAATATTCTTGAAGAACCTTCCCAGCAATCCAAAGAATCTGACTGAGCCTCTTTTTCCCTTTTGACCTACAATGTGGTGACTGGCGCTGGTCTGCTCGTCAGCCACCTGATCAAAATTTCCCTCTGAAGTATTTCCTAAATTAGAGATATTTACCTCTTTACCCATCATTTTGAGGCGTTCAATCTTAGTTACGGCATCTGGGACTAAAATCCATAAAAGGATATAGATGGGTATTAACCAGCCTACGCTAGAGATAAAAAGAAATACCCAAATGAGTCTCACCCATATTGCATCTAGATTAATATAGTGTCCCAGACCTGCACAGACACCTCCTACATAACCATTTGCGGTATCCCGGAAGAGTTGCTTGCCTTGAAATTGACCTCTATTACGGCGTGCTCTAGGCTGCTCTTCAAAGATATCTTCATCCACTTCATAATCTTCAGGTTGTCCCATGATTTCAATCACTTCTTCTACGTGCTGGATGCTGATTACTTGCTGCTCATTCTTTCTTTTTTCTAGAAAGAGTTCAGCAACACGAGATTCTATATCCCTCATAATTTCATCGGCACCCTGAGTTCCTGAAAAGGATTTTTTTACCGAGGCTAGATATTTCTGTAGTCTATTGTAGGCATCTTCATCTATGTGGAAGAACAGCCCTGCTAAATTAATATTAATGGTCTTGTTCATGACTGTGCGTTTTTTGGAGTGGTAACAATATTTACTGCGTTTTTAAGATCTGCCCAGGTCCGGGTAAGTTCTTTCAGAAAAACCCTGCCCGTTTCTGTCAGTCCATAATATTTCCTAGGAGGTCCACTGGTACTCTCTTCCCAGCGATAATTCAGCAAACCAGCATTTTTAAGTCTCGTGAGCAATGGGTAAATAGTACCTTCTACTACGAGCATTTTAGCATCCTTTAGGGTGTCCAGAATTTCGGCTACATATGCATCATCATTATCGAGTATAGAAAGTATGCAATATTCCAGAACGCCCTTTCTCATTTGGGCTTTGGTGTTTTCAATTTTCATATGCTTTCATTTTTAGTTGATTCTTCTTTATAGTAAGAATCTGATTCATCACTAGCGGGTGCGATATCATCATGACTTATGAATCTAATAGTGATAGGGTAGTAGTATTCTTTTCCTTCATTTGCATGAACAGCCGCCTTAATGGTGCAAACGACATCGAGGATAGTTAAGATCAAAATGGCGGTTCCACAAATCAATCCGCTGGCCATAATGGTAGAAAAAATTCCGGCATCCTCGCTGAATAGAAAAGTGCCGTCATCCAGGCTTTCCCAAAATAAAGGGCCACCAGAAATCATGGTTCCCATAATGACACCACCACCTACTAGGGCTAGGATTACGGTGTAAAGCGTAATACTCAATTGAAAATTGATAACTTCTTTACCATTAAAGTCTATAAATTCTGATTTCTTAGAGTTTACAGTCCATAAGATAATGGGTAAAACAAAATTGCCTAAAGGGAAGATCCATTTTCCAAATGACAGTAAGTGTACAAACGTGGCAATGTGCCGATGATTTTTGAGGTCATTATTTTTCATAACAGTAATTTCTATTGCAAATATATATCTAAAAAAAGGTATTATGCAATACAAAGTACTATAATTTGCATTTAATCGAAAATTTGATCTGATCCATAGAGTTTTGTCTATGCATTTGTAATTGGCTATTATATTGCAGAGACGTTACCCCAATTTTAATTTTGAGTAAACTCACTCCCAGAAAAGTCAACGCATTTACCTTTCTAAATCTACCCAGTGCCTGGTGGAGTGGTGTAAGGTGTACCAATATATATGGTGAAAAATGTGAAGTCCAAGTGACGCACAACTGGTTTAATAAAAATCCTTTTAAAAGTTTATACTTTGCAGTCCAATCCATGGCTGCCGAGTTGACAACGGGTGCGTTGATTATGTATTACGTTCAGCGGTATGATATAAGATTATCCATGCTAGTAGTAGAAAATAAGTCTGCTTTTAGTAAAAAGGCAACGGGTAAGATCAAGTTTTCATGCTGTCAAGGACTTGCAATAAAACAAGCTATCAAAACAATGATGGAGACTGAAGAACCTCAAGTCATATGGGTCGACAGTATAGGTCGCAATCAAGTAGGAGAAGAGGTGAGTCGTTTTAGTTTCAAATGGTCTCTAAAATTAAAATCTCCTAAACAAGAAAAGACTCTACTCAGAGCTTCAGCGGCAATTTAAGTGTCATTCCATACTATATTTGCTTTTCAATTTATTTGAATGTTATTCAATTCCATTGAATTTGCGGTTTTTCTTCCAGTTGTATTTGCTGCATTCTGGTTGCTTTCAAAGTCACACATTAGTTTTCAAAACACACTATTGCTTCTAGCCAGCTACGTGTTTTACGGTTGGTGGGACTGGAGATTTCTTTCTTTAATCATATTCAGTTCTTTAGTGGACTATACACTGGGGTTACTCATCCACAAAGAAAAGATTCTAGTAAAAAGAAAGATTTTACTGTTTGTAAGTCTTATTGTCAATCTAGGATTTCTAGGTTTTTTCAAGTACTACAATTTCTTCATAGACAGTTTTGTTGAAGCTTTTACTCTATTTGGTTCTGAGATCAATCCAGATCGCCTAGCTATTATCCTTCCAGTAGGGATAAGCTTTTATACTTTTCAGACGTTAAGTTATACTATAGATATCTACAGGAGGCAATTAGAACCTACCAAGAATGTTCTCGCATTTTTCACATTTGTTAGTTTTTTCCCGCAATTGGTCGCTGGACCTATTGAAAGAGCTTCACATTTGCTGCCTCAATTTCTGACCAAAAGACAATTTGATTATAAAAGGGCAGTTTCAGGAGTTCAGCTAATTGTTTGGGGATTTTTCAAAAAAATGGTAATTGCCGATAATGCTGCAGTGTTGGTCAACGGTATTTTTTCTGATTATGAAAGCCAGACTTCAGCAAGTTTAATTGTTGGAATGTTGTTATTTGCTTTTCAGATTTACGGTGATTTCAGTGGTTATTCTGATATAGCGATAGGTACGGGAAGGCTATTTGGATTTGATTTAATGACTAACTTTAGATTTCCATATTTATCAAAAGGGATTAGCGAATTCTGGAAACGATGGCATATTTCTTTATCCACCTGGTTCCGAGATTACTTGTACATTCCATTAGGAGGTAGCAGAGGCTCTCAAATGGCTGCCTTACGTAATATTTTTATCGTTTTTGTGGTAAGTGGTTTCTGGCATGGCGCTAACTGGACTTTTATCGCATGGGGCTTCATTCACGGATTACTTTACATACCAATGTTTGTTACAAGAAAATCAAAAGAAATTAGTCATCAAGCGAGTAGAACATTTAAAAACTTATCTGGGTTCGCAAGCTGGCTGGCCATATTTACCTTCGTTTGTTTTGCGTGGATCTTTTTCAGGAGTCCATCCATTACTGATGCATGGTCTTATATCACAATGATATTTGATCCAGCTGGTTCTTCAAGCTATTTCACTTCTACCGGTAGGCTTATACTACTTTCTGTAATTTCTTTTACTGCAATTCTTTGCATGATGGCAGTAGAATTTTATTTCAATAAGAAAAATCTTCGTGAAGTTCGTATCAAGCCTAGATATCTACTTCTAGTTGCTTTAGCCATTTGTTTTCTAGGCGCATTTAAAGATCACGCTAGCTTTATATATTTCCAGTTCTGATGAAGAAATTTTTAATAAAGTGTGGTATTTATTTGGTTGCCTTAATTCTTATAAGCAATCTCATTTGTTTTGGTTTAATGTTCTCGTTACGCAACTCTTCATTTTACAAGCCCTACTTCCTAACCTCAAATTTTCAGGAAGGGCAAGTTTTTGATTATGTGATTTTAGGTTCGAGTAGGGGATTAACGACCCTTGATTCCCAGCAAATTGATGAAGAGTTGAACACCTCTGGATTGAATATTTCAATGGATGATACCGACCTCAAAAGTCATCTTTTGATGCTTAAGCATTTTGCTGCTTCAGGGTTTCGTTCTAAAAAGGTCGTTCTAACCCTTGATCAATCAAACTTCATAAAAATCGATTCTACTTTAGGAAATAATGATTACCGTTTTGCAGCTTATGGTTATAAAGATTATGTGCGCACTCATTATGAGAGTTACGAGGAAGGAACTGTAAAGCCCCTTTCAAGATCTGGATACCTGCCCATGCTCAGTTATTCTTATTATAACCTAGAACTTATTGCTCCATCATTGATGGCAGTGGCACAGCCTAAAAAGCGCAATAAATTTGATGGGTTCGGCAACTATTCCTACCCTACGAATAGAAGCATCAAAAAGCAGGAAAAAATTGAAACCGTTTCAGCTAGATTTTCAAATCCTATTCTTGATGCCATTCAAAAGATATGTCAAGAGCAAAACATGGAATTGATCATTTACATCGCTCCCTATGCAGATCGAGAGATTGTGATTGGTGATAATGAATCAAACTTCAAAGTAATTAACCATTCAGGAATACTGTTGAATCAAGAAGAATTATTTTACGATGTTATACACGTAAACAAAATCGGCCGCCAGAAGGCGACCGAATATTTTATTCAAGAATTAAAGCTAAAATAGTACTCTAAGCAGCTTCGTAAAAGTTCTATTGTTCTACAGCCGCAAGCTCAGCGATCTTAACGATAACCTCCGTTGCTTTCATCATACTTTCCACTGGAACATATTCATAAGGTCCATGAAAATTATGACCACCTGCAAAAATGTTCGGGCAAGGCAGTCCCATATAACTCAGCTGTGAACCGTCTGTTCCTCCTCTTATGGGTTTGATAATAGGCGTGATTCCTACTTGTTGCATCGCTTTTTCTGCAAGATCCACGATGTGCATTACTGGCTCCACCTTTTCTTTCATATTGAAATATTGATCTTCTATGTCAATAGTTACAGCCTGTCGATCATATTGCTCATTAAGATCAGCAACCATGCGCTGCATCGCTTCCTTGCGTGCCTCAAAATGTTCCTTGTCATGATCGCGTATGATGTACTTTAAAACACTTTTCTCAACACTTCCCTGCATTTCATATAGATGGAAGAAGCCTTGATAACGCTCAGTATGTTCTGGGGTTTCCAGTCGCGGGAGTGAATCTATAAATTCTTGAGCCACGTACATGCTGTTGATCATCTTGCCTTTGGCATATCCAGGATGCACGATTTTACCGTAAAAAGTAACCATGGCTCCCGCAGCATTAAAGTTTTCATATTCCAGCTCACCTATCTGGCTGCCGTCCATGGTATAGGCCCAGTCTGCGCCAAATTTCTCTACATCAAACTTATGAGCTCCACGACCTATTTCCTCGTCGGGAGTGAAGCCCACTTTGATCGTTCCGTGCTTGATCTCGGGATGATCGATCAGATATTTCATGGCCGTCATGATCTCTGTAATGCCAGCTTTATCATCTGCTGCGAGTAGCGTTGTACCATCAGTGGTGATCAGGGTCTGTCCCACATAATTTTTGAGATCTTCAAAGTAATCTGGAGAGAGCACCAGATCTGATCCTTTTAGAGGTATGTCTCCACCATCATAATTTTCTATAATCTGCGGTTTGATGTCTTTACCCGTGTAATCAGGAGTGGTGTCAAAATGCGAAATAAAACCTATAACAGGCACTTGATGATCTACATTTGATGGTAATGTAGCCATGATGTAAGCATTATCATCTATGGATACATCGCTCATTCCCATATTCTTGAGTTCCTGAAAAAGTTTATTGGCTAGATCCCATTGCTTTTCCGTACTTGGAGTTGTGGAGCTGGCTGGATCACTTTCGGTATCTATTGAAATGTAACTGATAAATCGATCGATGATCTCTTGTTTGTTCATGCGCCTGTTTTAGGGATAAAGATAGGATTTGATCTCGCTTTCGCGAAAGCGTAACACCTTTAATTATAACCGATTTATGAAAAGATCAAGAGGTCAATTTTCTACATAATAAGTCATCACCTGAAATTGATGCTAAGACTGAATTATTAGAAATTGATGCCTCCCGTGGGACAGATAAAGGATTGATAACCAGAGCTCAAAACAGTATTGTTATTTGCTTCGAAAAAGGCGGGATTTGAAAATCTAAACTGTTGTTCAAACTCATTGTAATTACCTAGTTGAAAAGTGGGAGTGTCAAAAACATTCTGAATCGTGGGCCTGAAGTCAAACGCATAAGCCTGCGGATTGTATTTCAATAATTTTTGATCAAACTTTGATGTTTCGACAACTTTGTCCACCTCAAAATTAGTCGAGCAATTACTTAAAAATTGCTTGGTCAGCAGTTCCAGATCCAGGGTAGTCGTGCTGGGCTGAAAGTCGATCCTGCACTCACTGAGAAAATCAGTTGTGGTAGTTTGAAGGCTTTGGGCAATTGAAATAGTACTCGAAACAATAACTAAAAGTAAACAGATCACCTTTCTCATAACCACAAAATTTGGCTTAAAGTTACTTTAGAAATTTTACAAAATCGTTAAAGATTTTATAGTTCCAGTAGGGAATCAGTGCTTCGGTTCAAGACCTAATTCCTTACCTTTTTCAATCATGAGTAACCTTGCGGCGTCGTGCTCGTTTGGGATTACTCCATCTAGAATAGATTCTTTGATGTAAGATTTGATCATTCCTATCTCGCGGCAAGGCTTCAAGTTAAAGGTCTTCATAATTTCTTTACCAGTTACCGGCGGTTGAAAATTACGCACGTGATCTCGTTCTTCTACCTCTTCAACCTTTCTACGGACTTTTTTAAAGTTGTTGAGGTATTTCTTGAAACGCTTCGGATTTTTTGTAGTGATATCTGCCTCGCAAAGGGTCATCAAATCGTCTAGGTGTTCACCTGCATCATGAATAAGCCTTCTTACCGCACTGTCAGTAGCCGACTCATCGATTACTGCTATGGGACGAGACGACATTCTTACCAGTAACTGAACATATTTCATCTTATCGTTGAGGGGCATCTTCAACCGCTTGAACAAGTGAAAAACCATTTTTGAACCCTTGAACTCATGACCGTGAAAGGTCCAACCCGTACCTTTTTGGAATTTTTTTGTGGGTGCTTTACCTATGTCGTGCAGCAAAGCAGCCCAGCGCAACCATAAATCATCCGTATTTCTGGAGATATTATCAACTACCTCTAGGGTGTGGTAAAAATTATCTTTATGTGTTTCTCCTTCAATCTCATCAATCCCTTTAAGGGCAGTAAGTTCTGGTAAGAATCTTTTTAAGAGACCTGTTTTCTCTAATAAAATGAAACCCTTACTGGGTTTTTCACTCAACATGATCTTGTGGAGCTCTGCCACGATACGCTCACGTGATAAGATATCAACTCGCGATGCATTGTTCTTGATGCCGTCGTAAGTGTTTTGATCAATCTTGAAATCCAGTTGGGTAGCAAACCTTATGGCGCGCAACATCCTAAGCGGATCGTCACTGAAAGTAACATCTGGATCAAGTGGAGTGCGTATTATTTTATCTTCCAGATCTTGTATACCGCCAAAAGGATCCAGAAGCTCACCAAATCTCGACTCATTTAAGCAAAGCGCAAGTGCGTTTATGGTAAAGTCCCTGCGTTCTTGATCGTCCTTCAAAGTGCCTTCCTCGACTTGAGGATTGCGGCTATTCTCATTATAACTTTCTTTGCGAGCGCCTACAAATTCAAGTTCTGTATCGCCGTGCTTTATCATGGCAGTACCATAATTTTTGAAGATGGTCACTTTAGAATTAGTGTCCAGTAGACGGCTGACTTTTTTTGCAAGTTCAATACCACTCCCTACGGCAACCACATCAATATCTTCTACATTACCACGCTGGAGGAAAAAATCACGCACAAATCCGCCTATGACATAAGAGTTCAGCTCAAGGCTGTCAGCAGCTTCTGAGATGGTTTGAAAAATAGGCAGCGCTAGGGCTTGAGGAAATTTAAGATTTTGATCCATTACTTACGTATAATCTTGAAAACACCATTGTTTGAAATTTTCATGATCGTGCTCGCTTTGATGGTCTTGTGAACCAGCGGTAGGTTAAGCACATGATCTACTCGATCGATTAGTTCTTGAGATATATCTGAAAACTCAATAGGTGAGGAGTCTCCACTCAAATTGGCACTCGTAGAAACCAGGGGTCGCTTCAACTTTCTAATCATGCTGCGGCACAGAGGATCGTTAGTGACTCGTACTGCGAGAGAGCCATCGCCTGCCACCACGTTTTCGGCTACGTTTTTAGGTTTATCATAGATAATTGTAAGTGGCTTTTTATTCACTTTCAAAACTTCCCAAGCCATATCTGGAATGTCATCGATAATGGATTCCAGCATATTAAAGCTGTCCACTAAGACAATCAACGATTTTGATTTGTCTCTTTCTTTAAGGGCATATATTTTTTCTACCGCCTCATAGTTGTAGGCATCGCAACCCAGTCCATATATTGTATCCGTAGGATAGATTAAAGTTCCACCTTTTTTAAGAGCACTAACGGCATTATTGATATCTTCCAGAGGAAGTTCAATTTTAGGCTCTAGATTTTTAGGTTTTCTACCGCGCACCTGGTCCCGGCGGTTTTTGTGTCTATCGCTGTTTTTCATCGCGGTAAAATTTGAGCGTGTAAAAATAGAAATCCTTCTTCACTTGCAAACGAATCCTATAAAGCATCTTGGGTTTTTCTAGAAACTAGAAACTTCTCAATAGCTATAGCATAACGTTCAGATACGGTCGTAGTGGGTTCGGTAAAGACATTGCTAGAATTTGTTAGGTTTTGTAATTCTTTTTTAGGCTTGAAGTCTTCTTCGGCCTCGTTCAGTGCTTTTTCTAGATCTTCAACAGATTTTATAATTTGTCCTAATTTCCAAAATTCAAATTCCTCTAATGGGTAATCTAGTCCCTGTGCATCAAAAAATATACACGGTCTAGGCTTAAGAATGAATTCTAAAACCTGGCTGGAAGCGTCACCCAAATAAATGTCTGCCTCATTGATATACGCCATCTCAACACTTTTCCTACTTCCCAGATCGATATGAATGTTCTCAAACTTTGTGTAATTGTTCGTAAAACTAGTCTCCGTTTCTGAACCAACTTTATTGAAGAGATTCACATGGGGAGCAAAAATGAGATTGTACTCGCTTTGACTCGCAAAAAAATCCAGTATTTTTAATCCATAAAGGTGCCAGCTGCTGTGAGGTTGCGAAAAATGCGGAGTATAGATCACGGTTTTCTTGCCATTTTTGAAAATGTGTTCATGGCTCAACTTTGTGACTACATCTAATTTTGCTAGACCTGCAACGGTATGATTCACTTCAAAACCTTCACTTTTCAATCTCGCATTCATGTTTTCTCCGATGAATACATGAAAATCAAAATCAAGTAGATCTTTTTTTACAGCATAATTTCTACCTAGAATACCATGAGATATCTTTATAAGGTAAGGTTTGTCTCCCTTCCTTAGCTTTTTAAGAACATGATGGTGATAATCAGAAAACACTAGAGCGTCATAGTTATTCAGCAATTTTGATGCATTCTTTTTATACCAGAATCCTTTTCTGGGCAACTTCCTAGATTTAAGAAGGTCTGTGAAGCGTCTGAAAGCCTTAGTTTTCCAGTAATGGATTTTTACAGCATGATCGGGATAAAGCTCAAGAAGTTTATCTATAAGACCATTCTCATACTCATGGGTAATAATATGGCTATCATGATTTTTAGACAGAGCTACTGCAACGCTCAGAAAGTGATAAAGATGATGGGTTTCTTCAAGATAAATAAATCCGATCTGAAATCTACTCGTCATAAAACCCTCTTTTCTCTAAATTTAATGAGCAAGGTACTACTTTTATGCTTTTAAAATAATTTCAATGACATCTGCACTCGTAGTGACTACCTATAACTGGCCTGAGGCTCTGAGCATTCAACTTAAAAGTATAGAAAGGCTTACTAAGCTACCTGATCAAGTAATTATTGCAGATGATGGCTCTGGCAAGGAAACTCTAGAGGTGATTGAGCAATTTAAGTCTAAATCTGACTTGAATGTAAAGCATGTATGGCATGAAGATAGAGGTTTCAGAAGATCTGCTATTTTGAATAAAGCTATTGCCCAATGTGATGCAGACTACATCATTCAAAGTGATGGCGACTGCATTCTGCACCATAGTTTTGTTGATGACCATTTAAGACATAGTGCTGCAAATACTTATCTCCACGGTAGCCGCGTAAACATTCAGAAGGAACTCGCTGATAAGATTTTAGAAAGCCAACAATACAATCTCAATGTGTTTAGTCAGGGAATCAAAAAGCGAATGAGAGCGCTTCATCTCCCAGTACTATCCACCATGAATAAGGCAGAACAGTTTTTATCTAAAAAAATACGTGGGTGTAATTTGAGTTATTGGAGAAAAGATTTTTTGAATGTAAATGGTTATAACGAGGATATTGAAGGCTGGGGCAAGGAAGATTCAGAATTGATTTTAAGAATGCTCAATAGTGGAGTCTCTGGAAAGCGATTGAAATTTGCAGCCATTGTTTTTCACCTGTGGCATAAAGAACAAGATAAAAGCGGTGTTGAAGCAAACATAAGACTAGAAGAAAAAACCCGCAATGAAAACATAAGCTGGATAGAAAATGGAGTTGCAAAATACTTATAGCTAAGCGCTTAAAATCAATGATGTACCTGAGATTTGACTTTATTCAATATTTAATGGAAGATAAGATCGTTAATGGATAAGTTGTATTTATTTTATCTCGCTTTCGCGAAAGCGAAAAATCATAAAAACATCACACTGTTTAAGGATCAAGTCTTGATGACCGGGTGAGAATTATTGAATCGGTACCTAAAGTTCTTGTATTTTTGAACTTCTAGCAATAATAAGAATGTCGAAAGACCGCCTCTTTGTTTTAAGCCCCAATTGGCAGGACAAAAAAGAACTCATTGAAAATTCTATTCTTTCCTTTGAAGAGAAGGGTTCTGTAATTCATGAACAACGCAATACGGTCAAAAACTTTCAGGTACAAGATGATGTCATAAACATCAAACGATTTAGAACGCCTCATTTACTCAATTCGATCGTTTACAGGACTATAAGAAAATCAAAGGCAAAACGATCTTTTGAAAATGCAAGCTACCTCATGGAGCAAGGGATAGGTACTCCAGAACCCATAGCTTTTATAGAAAATTATTCTAATGGTTTACTGGGACAAAGTTTTTATATAAGCCGCTATCAGGACCATGATTTCACATTCAGAGAGATTATTCATGATGAGGGAATGGAGAACAGGGTGAAAATTTTGAAAGAATTCACGCATTTTATGCATGGCATGCACGAAGCAGGAATTTATTTTGAAGACCACTCGCCGGGAAATACGCTCATAAAAAAAGTAGGGGATAATTACTATTTTTATTTAGTAGATCTGAACCGGATGAAATTCTTCACTCTGACTAAGGAAGACCGTATCAAAAACTTTTATCGATTAACACCCTATCGATCCATGCACGAGATTATGGGGAGAGAATATGCTCGTATTATGGGCTGGGATCCAGAAGAGACCGTAGAGCAAATTATGAGTCATGTGGACCAATTCCAAAAATCTTTTTACAGAAAGAGAAGGTGGAAAAATCGCTTCAAAATCCTAATAGGAAAGAAACCTAAGATTTAATACTGGCTCATTTGAGATTTTTACTTTCTAGCCACTGATAAACACCATATATAAAAATAGCGTTTCCTGCTAAATAAGCTTCTACAAGGCCTTCTGCACCTTTAAGTATTTTAAGTTTTAAGAAATATTGTTTAAAGAAAACAGCCATGCTGGAAAGTTTTAGGGCAAAACCTCCCTTTGTCTTTGATACATGATTATTTAATGCGCGTTTGCGACAATCTTGATGATAGGAATCCAGAAATGAGTTGAATTCAACCAAATCTTTATAAGTCTCGATAGGCGATTTTTCTTGTAGAATACGTGATTTGATCAATCGCTGAAAGACTCCATAACCATTAATTTGACCTACCACGATAGCTGGGAAACCGTCTTTATAACCATTCTTAAAAATGACACTTTTAATAAATCTGAAATTTGGTTTGACTAAACATAAAAAAAGATTGTTGGACTTCTTTTTGCGCAGGACTTGTTGTGCCTGAAAATTACCATAAAGCATTTTTTTTTGTAGATAGGAATCAAAGCCTTTGTAGGTATAATGGTTGATAAAACCTTTTAAGAGAGGAGTTTGCCCTTCAATAACAAAGTGCTCGTGAACTTCACCTTCAAATCTATATCCTGTATTTCGTATGAGACGTATAGTTTTGTCCGTATGATGGTAGAGAAAACGATCCATGTAATGGTGAACAAACTCTACCTTGTAACCATTGTGCTCTTCAGATTCTATAGCCTTGAGAATGGATTTTTTGAGCTCAGGGGTAACGCGCTCATCAGCATCTAGAAAAAAGACCCAGTCTGCTTGAGTCTGATCTAGTGCAGCATTTTTTTGATCAGAAAAATTATCAAATTTTCTTTGAATTACCTTTGTGACAAAGGGTTCTGCTAATTCTACCGTGCGATCTGAACTAAATGAATCGATTAAGATGATCTCATCAGCAAACTCAACCGACTCTAGCGCTTCCAGTATGTAGCTCTCTTCGTTGAGAGTCGGTATAATTACAGCGAGTTTGGGCATAAACTCAATCTTGTTTTAAAATTAGATTTAAGTACGGGCCTAGTTTGTGCCAGATCATATTTGCATCTAATTGACGGTAATAATGAATAGGCTCACTTTCTATCTTCTTCATAGATTTCCTGTCTACATTTTGATAAAGATCAGGCCGCTGATCCCTAAGGTGTATAGAGGTATGAATCGGTAAATTTTCAAAGCTATTCCATGTGGCCTTATCTATAAAGGGTGAGAAGATGGTAAAAGTGGGAACCTCTAGAGCTTTAGCCATGTGAACAGCACCACCCTCATTAGATACTAATACGTCAGCTTCTTTTAGAAGATGAAGGAATTTATCTAAATCTGGTTCGTAGGCATCCTCATTGACTGCCTTTTTATTCTCGATAAGGTCATAGATTTCAGCTGCTTCTTGCTTTTGATGAGGTGCGTAGTTGAAAACGATCTGATGGTCCGGGAAGCTTTTGATAGTTCGGTTAATGATATCAGCCATTGTTTCTTTAGGTAGTGACTTGCTGGGCGTACTACCTAAAACACCAATGATTATAATAGGTTTTGTTTCTGTTTTATTCTGAGGCTGCTCTAATTCTTCAAGATAGATCTTCGGTTGATAAATCTTGGTTTTTAAAGGTAAAGCTGCATCGCAAAGACTGACTCGATCATCGAGCGTTTTTCCGCAATCCATTGTTGAACTGGATTTATAAGGAACCTTAATCGTGTAGGGTTGAAAAGAGGTTTTCTTCACTTTTCTAATGAAACCAGCAGTTTTAGTTGCACCAGATAAATAACACATCAACTTGCTCTGGAATTTAGCATATGGGTCTAAAATCAAATCATAATTCTCTCTTTTCACCTTTCTACAATACTTAAGTAAGACTGGAATCTTTTTAAGTGATTGTGCATCTACCGAAATTATTTGATCTATGAAAATATTGTATCTGATGACTGGAACAGTATAGTCATAACAGAAAAAATGAACGATACTGTCCGGATAATTTTTTTTAATATTTTCAGCTAGTACAGAAGTAAGTAAAACATCACCTATTCTTTTATTCTGTATGATTAGGACTTTCAAGGGTTTGAATTTATAGGCCTTTAAAGCAAAAGTTAATATAAAATAATTTTAATCGCATTAAGGTAAAAAACAATCAAAATCAATAGTTCAATTTAAATTACGACGGTATAACCATAATTTGACATATCTCATAAAAATACCGTAGCTGCGCAAGTAGGCAATAGTGAATCCCACAAAACCGTCTAGGAAGCCTTTTTGTAGCACGTAGTGTTTGAAAAACCCCCAAAATGGTTTCAATACTACATGAAACGCCGTAATCTTACCCACCTTTTTATCAAAGTCTCGAGCTTGCAGGTCTGCATAGCGTTGTAATTTAATCACATGATGGTCTATACTTACATACTTATAATGTAACAATTTGTTTTCAAGCCATCCTACGCTACCATCAGCTTTAATTTCAGAGTGTACATGTTTATCTACATACCTGCACTTACTTTTCATGAACAGCCTGATCACCTTGTCATTTTTCCAGCCGCTATAGCGTACTTGTTTCCCCATAAAAAAGTTGCGCCTGCCCATCCAGTATCCTACATGTTCACTTTCATCCAGTGTAGGAAAGATTTTAAAAATCTCTTCTTTAAGTGCAGGGGTCACGCGCTCGTCAGCATCTACGAGGAGTATCCACTCATGTTTTGCTTGGGGAATAGCCCAGTTCTTTTGCGAGGCGCTATGCTCATATTCTCTCGTGAGTAATTTCGTAATATGGGGTTTTGCTAGCTCGACAGTATTGTCTGTACTGTTACTATCCACCAGAATGATCTCATCGCAAAAGTCAACTGACTTCAACACATCTACAATGTTATGCGCTTCATTATAAGCTGGAATAATGGCAGATAAAGCTAGTTTAGACATGAAAAATGCTTAAAGGCATGGGGCGCAAAAATAAAACCTTGCGATATATTACAAATAGTTATACTTAAATTTGTCGTAAATCATACATTTAATTCTTCGATGACAGAAAACCCTACGATTTCAGTAATCATAAGTACTTATAACTCTGTTGAATGGCTTGAGAAAACCTTATGGAGCTATGAGCAGCAAATCTTTAGGGATTTTGAAATCATCATTGCTGACGATGGCTCTGGAGAAGAAACAAAGAACTTCATCAAAAATTTTCAGAAGTCAAGCACACGACCTATAATACATGTATGGCATGAAGATGATGGGTTCCAAAAAAGCCGCATTCTCAATAAAGCGATCCTCGCTTGTAATTCGGATTATGTGGTTATGAGTGATGGTGATTGTATCGCACGTGAAGATTTTCTTCAAATTCATTACGAGAGGAGAGAGCCTGGATTTTTTCTCTCAGGAGGATATTACAAACTCCCTCTTGACATCTCAAAGGCGATAACAAAAGATGACATTCTTACGCAGCGATGCTTTGATTTGGAATGGCTCAAAGCTAAAGGTTTACCCGCCTCTTACAAAAACCAAAAGCTTACTTCTGGATTTGTAACCGCAAAAGTAATGGAGAATCTCACTCCTACAAATGCCAGCTGGAATGGACACAACAGCAGCGGCTGGCTCAATGATTTGAAAGCCGTAAATGGTTTTGATGAGCGCATGCAATATGGTGGTCAGGATAGAGAACTAGGTGAACGATTATTTAACAAAGGATTGAAGTCGAAGCAAATACGTTATAGCGCAATTTGTTTACATCTTGACCATGCCCGTGGATACAAAAATGAAGAATCGATAAATAAAAATAAGGCGATAAGAAAATCTACCCGCAAAGAAAATTCAGATTATACACCTTACGGGATCAGAAAACAAAAAAACTCTTAAATACATCACCTGATCTTTAGGCTTTAGATTCCCTCTTATTATATCTAAATGCTTTATAGCCGCAGTGCATAGGACTGAACTAGGTTTAAATTTCGTACATCATTCATAAAGATTACGCTTTCGCGAAAGCGAGAACACCGCAGGCAAACTGTTAAATTCCTGTTTTGTCACCTTAATAAATTGATCTATAGCAGGATAGTTTTTAACCACGGCTTCTGTTCTTGAAGATAATAGGTAATGTACCTCAGATTCAGGAAAGGTAATTTTAAGTTGCTGGGCAATTATGGTACTGGTAAGCACATCGCCCAGCATTTGATATTGAATTAGTAATACCCTCACTATACGGCCACATCGTATTCCCTCAGCGCATCGTTGAGCGATGTTTTCTTATTGGTACTTTCTTTACGCGTGCCTATGATAAGGGCGCATGGTACATTATAAGTCCCAGCTGCAAATTTCTTGGGCATGGAGCCTGGAATTACGACACTTCTGGCAGGTATGCGACCTTTGTACTCTTTGGGCTCATCGCCAGTTACATCTATGATCTTTGTGCTGGAAGTAAGGACTACGTTAGCGCCCAGAACAGCTTCCTTCTCCACTCGTACACCTTCTACCACGATGCATCGCGAACCTATAAAGGCATTATCTTCAATAATCACAGGCGCAGCTTGAAGAGGTTCTAGCACGCCACCTATTCCTACACCACCACTTAAATGAACATTCTTGCCTATCTGTGCGCAGCTACCTACAGTAGCCCAGGTGTCAACCATAGTTCCCTCATCTACATAGGCGCCTATGTTAACGTAACTAGGCATCATGATCACACCGCTTGAAATGTAAGCACCGTGCCGTGCTACAGCGTGAGGAACGACGCGTATACCCTTAGTAGCATAATCTTTCTTGAGTGGAATTTTATCATGGAATTCCAAAGGCCCACACTCGATGGTTTCCATTTTCTGGATGGGGAAGTATAGAACAACAGCTTTTTTTACCCACTCATTGACTTTCCATTCATTTTCGGTAGGTTCTGCAACGCGTATAGTACCACGATCGAGCATGTCCACTACTTCTCTAATGGCGGTTTGGGTGACTTTATTCTGTAATTGGGAACGATCTTCCCAAGCATCTTCTATGACGTTAATTAACTGGTCCATGTGACTTTTTGCACAAAGATAGGGGCAATTTTGTTAGCTACCGATTTGCGAATAATGGAAAAACCGATCAGTCTTTTAACATATCTGGTCTGCGTTTTTTAGTTCGCTCAAAAGCTTGTTCCTCACGCCATTCTTCTATTCTACCAGCATGTCCGCTCAGCAGGATCTCTGGAACTTTAAGTCCTTTGTATTCTGCGGGTCTGGTGTAGACTGGTGGGGCGAGTAATCCATCTTGATGACTGTCTGTTAACGCACTAGTCTCATCAGAAATAACTCCAGGGATCAAGCGGATGACAGCATCACACAGAACGGCAGCACCCAATTCACCGCCAGAAAGCACATAGTCGCCTATGGAAATTTCTTTGGTAACAAAAAGGTCACGCACACGCTGATCAACTCCTTTATAATGGCCGCATAAAATGATGAGGTTCTCTTTAAGTGAAAGCTGATTTGCTATTCCCTGATTCAAAGTTTCGCCATCTGGAGTCATATATATGACTTCGTCATAATCTCTTTCTGCTTTTAGGTCCTGAATCAATCGATCTATAGGTTCAATCATCATAACCATTCCAGCACCACCGCCATATTGATAATCGTCTACCTGGTTATACTTGTTGAGTCCATAATGCCTCAAGTCATGCATGTGAACTTCTACAATTCCTTTTTCGATTCCTCTTTTAAGGATAGAAGCCTCAAATGGACTTTTGATTAACTCTGGAAGTAACGTGATAATATCTATGCGCATGGGGCAAAGTTAGCGGTTTTCGTTTGACAGTAGGCAGTAGCAGGATGCAGTTGCCAGTTGCAAGTTGATAGTTGTGAGTTGCAAGCACTCAATTCGTCGAATTGGACACGGAACAGCTATAAAGCATAAAGCTTACACCAAATTCCCAAGCCCCAAAGGGAGCAGCTTTGAATGTGCCTTGCTGAATTCAATCAGGATAATAGAAAACCTACCCTATAGGGTCAGGGGAAAGGGTTTCGACGATTAGTTGAAAATTACCAGTTGTGGGTTACATGCACGAATAGGTTATCAATCACAACATAAAGATCAGAAGTCCTATTTATAAAATCACGTCCTTCAAATTGACACATGTATAGAACTTTCTACACTTTTCAACTTCAATTTCAATTTCATTTCCCCCAATCACTCTCCTCAATCTCAAAAATATCCATAACACCTGCCTTAAAAATTGAGGCCATTTTTAGCGCCAGTAGAGTAGAGGGGACGTATTTTCCCTTTTCGATACTGTTAATCGTTTGACGGCTTACTTGAATTTTGTCTGCCAGATCCTGCTGAGTCATGTTGTTCATCGCGCGATAGACCTTGATCTTATTCTTCATCACTGGATTTTTTGAGTTGGTATTTTTTCCAGTTGAATATGATGAGGAAAAATATCAAAACGGTAAAAACATTAAGCATTAAAACTTTTAGGAAATCCATTCCATAAACGAAAATCGTCGCAAGTATATAGAATCCATAGTTAATGTAAACTGATAAAATCAGGGATTGCTTTCTGAGTTCAGAGATCATTTCGTCTTCTATGCGTTCTTTAGAAAATGCCCATATCAATCCCGACACGATAGCAATTATCGTTAGAATTTCATCGAGAACATTATTGCCCTGCCAGTAGTTACCGGTAATATCACTAAACATGTGATCTTTTTCAAAAGGAGAAAAAACAACAACATCAAAAATTTCAGGTCTGAAGTCGTAAAAATCCACAAAAATCAAAGCTAAGAAGCTAATAATGAATAGCAAGGACGACCAAAGCCGATGTTGATGAGCAAATAGAAATTTAGAAGTCATGATCAAAAATTTAACCAAATGTAAATTAAACTTTACAAATAGTAAAGTAAAATAGACTTTCAAACTTAATTAGCATACCTTAACGTAAAAAATAGTTGAATAACTATAAAAATAGTTTGAAAACTAGATTTATAGTTATATGTTTGAACTATCAAATTAAAGGAGATGGAAAAGCTCACCCAAAAAGAAGAAGAGGTCATGCAAGTACTCTGGAAGCTTGAGAAGGCTTTTGTCAAAGAAATCGTTCCAGAACTTGAAGGTAAAAACCATTACAATACCATTTCCACCGTTGTGCGCAAACTGGAAGATAAGGGCTATGTGGGTTACGAGGCATTTGGTAAAACCCACCGTTATTTCCCCATTGTTAAAAAGGAGAATTACCGCACCGCCTTTGTGAATAATGTGCTTACCAGCTATTTCAACAACAGCTACAAGAATATGGTTTCCTTTTTTGCCAAAGAAGAAAAAATCAGTGCCAAAGAGCTACGGGACATACTGGAAATGATAGAATCAAAAGATGACTAGCCATGGAAGAATTAGCCACATACCTACTTAAAAGTGCCGCAGTACTCGCCGTTTTCGTTTTTATCTATCATTTCCTTTTGAGAAGATTGACCTTCTTTCAAGCCAATCGGTTTTTCTTGCTATTCGGCCTGGTTGCCAGTATCATTTTTCCACTCATTGAGATCACACAAACCGTTTATGTAAGCGCACCGATGCCCGTTGAAACGATCCCTACAACACTTTACACACCTACGGCTTACGTGCTGGAGCAAAGACCAGAGGTCAGTCCCATTCTAGAAACAGGTTTTGACTTCACAACTTTGTTCTATTGTCTCTATGCCGCTATCGGACTATTCTTCCTCGGTAAAATTGCGATAGAGCTCACCTCACTGGCACGCTTGATCAGATCTGGAGAGAAGGTAAGAATTGGGCAGTTTTTCTTGGTCTCGCTTTCGCGAAAGCTAACTCCATTCAGCTTTTTCCACTACATCTGTCATTCTAAACATGAGAAGAAAACCCCAGAATTTGATTTGATCATCGATCACGAGAAAGTCCACGCTAGACAATGGCATTCTCTCGATGTGATAATTTCTAATCTCTATCGAGCGGTGTTTTGGTTCAATCCGCTGGCGTGGTGGATCAAGCGACAGATCACCGAAAATCTGGAATTCATTGCAGACGCCGAGGCAAAAGCAGCAAACACCAGTAGCATCAGCTATGAGCGCACGCTGTTGAGCGTTCTCGCCAGTCAGCCGCAACCCGCGCTAGCCAATAACTTTTTCACACCCTCCATTAAAAAAAGAATCATCATGTTACAAAAAGAAACTTCAGCACGCTGGCACGCGTATAAATATGCCTTGATTTTACCAGTGATTATTGTTTTTCTCTACAGCTTTAACGTAGTAGAAAAAGTCGAGTATTTAAAGTCAGACAATCCTGAAATAATGACGCCCGAAAACCGTGCAAGTCTAAATTCAAACAAAACTGAATTAGTTGATGTTCTTTCAGATGATAAGAAAGAAGAAAACCTTTCAGAGATCCCGAAAGAACCAGTATCTGGCTCATCAGATTTGAATGGTCGGAATTCAAGTCAGCGTGATCTTCAAGATGAAATTCTCATCATCAAAATCACTCAAGATACGGATCGCGAGCAACTGGATGACAAAGTCAAAAGGCTGGAAGAACTGGGCGTGTCCATGGATCTGAAAAAAGCAAAATACAAAAACGGGAAACTCGTGCACCTCAAGTTTACGCTAGATGATGGCAAAGGCTTTACTTCAAAACATGATCACGACACCTCAAACGGTATCAGCGCTGTCTGCATCGTAAGAAAGAAGAATGATGATAAGGTAGAATGGGAGGTAGGTAACTGCTCAAACATTCAAGCATATGGTGCTGCAAATGAACAAATTCAAGATGCTTATATCGTTATGAAAGACGCCAAACTACATGAAAAACTTGCAGAAGCTCAAGTCAAACTTGCCGCGGCTCAAGGAAGGTCAGCTCAGATTAACATGGACTCGACCATGAAAGCTTTTTCTCTTGCCGCAATAGATCTGGACTCCTTAATGATGGACATAAATTTTCAAATGGAGGGCATCGATCTAGAAAATCTAAAGTCGAAATTGGATAGCATGAAAATTTCTATGGATTTGAGCGAACTAAAGTTACAGTTTTCCGATAGTCTCAAGCTTGCCAAGATTCGTAAACAGATAGACAGTATCAAGATTCCAGAATTCACCTTTAAAAGAGCAGATGGCTCGACCGATATCATCGCTTATCATACAGATGCACAACCATTGTACAATCGAGCTCAGCCTATTGCAATCATCAATGGCAAAACCTATTCTGCTGACATGATGAGCAAACTAGATGAAAATAAGATAAAATCTGTTTCTGTGTTGAATAATGACGATGCGATAATCAAATACGGTGAAAAAGCTGAGAATGGAGTAGTAATTATCGACTACGATGGAAAGCTGCTAGAGATGGATAAAGTCCGTGATTATGGATCAGGTTCTCAATACATCATTTTTGATGAGCCAAAAGCTAAGTATAAAAAAGACCAATCGATAAAACGCTCTGATTTTTTGATGGATTTCAGTCGTGAGATGCTAGAGGTGTATGCAAAAGAAATTGAAGATCAAGGTTATGAACTGGATATTAGAACCTATCGTGAACGTGATGGTAGATTGATTAAGCTTAAAGTCGACTTTGAGGGAAGCACCTACACAATCAAAGCCGACAACGAGATTCAGTCTTTAACATTTACCTATTACAAAGACGGTCGCAAACCAGTGATGACGTCCAGATCGATATAGTCTGAGGGTAAAGCGCTCTGAGCTTTGAGCGTTGCGCTATGAGCTCAATGAATTCCAATTTGAAAACTTGAAAGGATTTGCCATTTTGCTCCCAGCTCACTGCGCTATGAGCTAGTCAAATTGATTATAGATTTTTATACCACATACCACATACCACATACCACATACCACATACCGCTTATTGCTTAAAGCCTACAGCACATCGCATATAACGTTTTGAATAAGAATTAACTAATCTTCATAAGGCAATCCTTACCTTTGGTAGGTGAAGAAAAAACTTTTCAAAACCCTCGCAAAGATCAACAAGGCTTTACTGCCCAGCTATTCAAAAAAGCAAGTTGATCTGACTAAAGCCAGCAAGCTGCAAATGGCAGTTTTTGGCTATCGCTTGTGGGTCACAAAAAACGCCTTGGATTAATGTTTTGTAAAATAACTGATCAGCTGGACCGCATCGTGGAACTAGCTGAATTGCCTCAACGTATCATATCTCTAGTACCGTCACAAACGGAATTGCTCGTAGACCTAGGTCTTAAAGATCGGCTGGTGGGAATTACTCGATTCTGCATCCATCCTTCGGGACTGACTGATGAAATTACCGTGGTAGGAGGTACAAAAAAGGTGGTCGCCGAGCGGCTTTATGAGCTTCAGCCTGATTTGATCATCTGTAACAAAGAAGAGAATACCCCAGAGATTGTTGAAATGTGCGATCAGATTGCACCCGTTTACGTTTCTGATGTGAATGATTTAGATCAGGCGGCAGAGATGATTAACGATTTAGGTGTATTAACTGGCACCAGTTTTAAGGCAAAATCGCTTTCGCGAAAGCTAAAAATGTCCTTCAATAATTTTTCAAAATTGGATCAGAAGAAGGTATTGTATTTAATCTGGCAAGATCCTTTTATGGTCGTGGGAGAAAACACCTTCATAAACGATATTATATCTAGATCTGGATTAGTGAACGCTGCAGCCGATAAAGGTCGGTACCCTGAACTAACCATGGAAGAGATCATTAAGCTGCAACCAGATTTGATTTTCTTATCCTCTGAACCTTATCCGTTTAAAGAAGAGCATAAACAACGGTTTGAAGAAGCATTTAGACTTGCGCCGCCCATGCATCCCGTAAAACCTAATGTGGATCCCAAGATTTTAGTAGTCGATGGTGAGATGTTCTCATGGTATGGCTCTCGTTTACTTAAAACCACTGACTATCTTGATGAATTACGAGCACAAATCAACTAACCTGAACTACAATGGCAGATCAAATATACCTGGAAGACTTTGATTATTTCAATGGAGCAAAAGTGCTTCACTATCATGAATTTGCCACTCCACAGGAGGTGAAGGATGAATTCTTAACCACTTTAGAAATTCACGCATTAGCCATTTGTGACTATGCCGGAGAGGAAACGATGTTATTTTATTTCAACGATGATCTTGACATCGTCATGGAAAAGGAATTTATGATTCCCGGTCAGGCAAAAGAAGATGCTGCTACAGACTTTCCCGGGATTGATATCCAATGGAAGAATAAGTAAGTCCATCGCTTATGGAATTTCTAAAGAAAAAAGCACGCGGTTTACGTAAAGCCATCTATAATTTAAGGGGAGGTTACCCATTCAAGGTTCATGGAGAAAAATTTCATGTTGAGACCAGTGATATCGGGTATTGGAAAAACGTTAATAATGGTGATTGGGAACCAGAAACCTTCATTTATTTGAAAGAAAATTTAGAAGCGGGAGATATTTATGTGGATATAGGAGCTTGGGCCGGACCTACAGCTCTTTATGCATCCAGAAAATGTGCCGAGGTATTTTGTTTTGAGCCAGATCCGGTAGCTTTCAATAATCTCACTAAGAACATTAGGCTCAATAAAGCAACAAACATTCATGCTTTTAATATCGCGGTAGGTCATTTTAATGGGACAACCACCATGTCCAGTGCTGGCGAAAAGCTGGGAGATACCATGACCAGCATGGTCACTGATCACTCGGGCAAAGAAATTTTTAAAGCAATGGTCATGACTTGGGACCGCATTAGAGCCTACTGTAATCTAGATGCAATCAAAATGATCAAGATAGATGTCGAGGGAGCCGAGTTTGATTTGATCCACGATATGGTTGATTATCTAAAAAAACATCAACCTGTTTTATGGTTGAGTATTCATCCCACATTCATTCCCGAAAATACCGTGGAACAAAAAATCAATAGGCTTATAGAGGACTTATCATTTTACACATCGTGTTATGATCAAAAATTGCAAAAGGTATCTATAGATGAAATGAAAAGTGCAGAAAGCCTAAAGGGCTATCCATCTTTTTTATTTAAAATGGAATGAGACGGTCTCAGATCTTCGTAAAAAATATTTACGATAAATAAATCTTCTCGTATTTCTGAGCAATTCTCTTGCAACCATGATATTCCAATACATGTTTCCGAGCTTTTTTCCCTATTTCAAGAATTAATTCAGGTTGATCTATGAGTTCTGATATTTTATCTATTAGATAATCGACATCAGGTTTTGCGTCTATTGCCGGGATTTCATTCAAACCATGTGCTTCCAGGTATAAATTACTTGCTCCGGCAAAAACAACTTTACCCATCGCCATCGCTTCAAGAGCATTGTAGCCCTGATCATAGCACAAGACCTGATCTAAAAATATATGGCATTCTTTATAGCTTTTTATATATTCAGCATAAGGGAGGTTTTCGGCTATTTTGATTGCAACTCTACCGCCATATTTTTTTTGAATGACCTTAAGTGCCTCCTTAAAATAATTGATTCCCTTTTTCCAGTAATTGTGCCTATTGATCCCCATAAAAATTTTTATGGTACTCAAATCCTCATTCTGCTCTAGTTTTAATCTGTGAGTTTGTACGGGAGCCGGTATAATAGGGGTAGCTTTAGGGTCGTTTACTAGTGGCATGCGATAATCTGTATTGCTGGGAACCACCGCTGAGCTTTGAGCTTTGATCAGTTCATAATTTGCTGCATATTCCTTCTTGAGATATCTCAAGGTGTACATCTCACCAGCTTTAGGCACTACCTCGTTTTTATAAGGGTCTAAAATGCTGTATCCCTCATGATCATTTACCAAGTAACGCACATAATCTGTATCATCGCCACATGCTACTAGTAGGCTTTTTGAATTGTTTTCTAAGAGAAAATCAATCATTTTCCGCTCCGTGGTGGCTTCTGTATTGAACGCATTTGAATTTATGAATTGTACGACGTCGTGATCTTTTAGGAGGTTTTCGCTTTCGCGAAAGCGAGATAACACCACTGCATCACGTAAATCCTTTTTAGTGAATCTCTTGATCAGATTTCTAAATTTCTGCTTGAACCAGCTTTTTTCAAAATCAGAGTCATAAAGTTTAATGTCAACAGGGTAATTCTTGAATCCATCACCATCGCCCACGATCGTTACCTCGTGCCCCAGTGTTTCTAAACCGTGTTTGAGCGCGTTATGAAAACCGCTATATTCTCCTACTAGCAAAATGCGCATGAAAGGGTGAGGATGAAGTTAGTATATTTGAGCTAAAGATACTGCCTTGCCACGTTATACTAAAGATGATGTAGAAATTCTTATAGCTACCATGGAGCGGCAGGACCTATCTTTTTTAAAGGCCATTTTTAATAAGCCCCTGAATCAGATTGTGGAAAATATCCTAATTATCAATCAATCCAGAAATTTTAAGTTGGAAAGCAACCAAGAGAATATCAGAGTACTTAACGATATTAATTTTGGCTTGAGTCGCAGCAGAAACATGGCTTTTAAATACGCCAGCAAACCTTTGATCTGGATTCTGGACGATGATTGTGAAGTGGTTGAGGGTGCAACAGATAGAATCGCAGCATCTCATACAACCTATGATGAAGCCATTTTGACCTTCCAAACCAGGCGACGAAATGATGGCAAGCCTTTTTGGAAATATCCTAAAGTGTCTAAAATTTTGGGAAAGAAATTATTGAAAAATGTACTGTCTCCTGAAATTACGTGTAAAATAGATTTGGTTAAAGGTGTGAATTTGGATTTTGATTTACGGTTTGGGTTGGGTGCGCAATTTCAAGATAGTGAGAACTATGTTTTTTTTGAAGAAGCTCTTCAACGTGACTTGAAAGTGCGATTTGTTCCTGAGGAAATCGTGATTCATGATCCGACTACCAGTAGTGATGAAGCCAGTTCTGACCGGTTGATCTACGCCCGTGGAGCGTTAGCTGCAAGGCAAGGCATTTTGAAAGCCACTTATTTAAATTATAAATACACGTTTTTTTTGTGGCGCAAGGGAATGGTAAATGGATTGAAAGAATTATTTGATAAGCATAATGTTTTTCAACGCGGTGCAAATGATTACTGGTCGGGATTTGAGGGACACCGTATTCAACAAAAGAAATGATCTTATATTTGATTTTATGGAAATCCAACTCATAGATATTCCCAAAATTGCAGATCCCAGAGGTAACTTGGGGGTGATTGAAAAAGAAACAATTCCTTTTAAAGTTAATAGGGTGTATTACCTGTACGATGTTCCAAGCGACTCTTACCGTGGCGGTCACGCGCATAAGGAATGTCAGGAGCTATTGATTGCTGTTTCTGGAAGTTTTACCGTCGCACTCGATGATGGTAAAAAAACTAGAACAGTCAATCTCAACAAGCCAGGCAAAGGCCTATTAATTCCGCGCATGATATGGCGGGAACTGACTGATTTCTCAAGCGGAGCGGTTTGTCTAGTTCTAGCCTCTCATGAATTTGAGGAGGAAGATTATATTAGGGAAAAAGAGGAATTTGAGAAAATCGTTCAGGCAGGTTAGATTTTACTGTTTGATTAATGAATTCTCAGGTTTGCTTCTAGCAAGTTTGATATACTCATTTAATTTAATCATATCTAAAAACAGTAAACGTGGCTCACGGGATAAAAGATTCCTAGTGAGATATTTTTCTAAGTAACTAATTGTTTTAGATATTATTAAAGTCGACTTCATTTTCTTTAATAAAAGGTAAGCTCTTTGAATCGGTCTATGATCGTGTGGTATTACCTCATCTTTCATCAATATATAAGTAGCTAAAACTGCGGTTTTAGATTTTGCTAAAAACTCTATACTTGTTTCTAACCCTTTATGGCATATAGGGTTATGAATAAAATTGATACTTGCTTTCTCGCGCTTGAATTGGGCAGCTAGATAAAGATCTGATCCGTAAATGTTAGGTAGTTGATTTTCAGTAATAGACAGGAAAAATTCTTTATCTACTAAAAATGAGGCTGAAACAAAGCACTCGTAAAGCTTTTCGCGAGGAATATTTTTTTTCTCCTCGCGGCTTTTTCCATATTTCCACCGAAGGATTTGAGATTTTTCAGGTTTATCCTGACAATAACATATACCTCCATAGATCACATCGTAGTTGGTATGGCAAGCTTCAGCGTAAACCTTCAAAAAATCATTTTTTGCCATACCTAAATCAGCGTCAAGAAAAAGAATATATCTATTGCTTGATTTATTTGCTAATAACTTCCTAGCTGCATAATCACCTATATTCTCCTCACCGCGTAAAATTCTTATTTTAGGATGTGGGATATCTTCAAACACCTGTTGCGATGCATCATCATATATGATGATTTCAGTAAACTCTTGGACAGAGTCCATTTGCTTCATAAGACTTTCTACCAAGTGTGATGGATTGTCATTATAACATGGTATGCAAATGCTTATCATGAAACAACATTAAACCGCCCGTTGAACCACCTCAAAAATTTCACCATCGTCACATTTCAGTGTTTTGGATGGGTATTTGAGAATGAGTGCATAATCATGGGTTGCCATAAGGATGGTATTGCCATTTTTATTGATGGTTTGTAATACTTCCATCACCTCCACACTAGTTTGTGGGTCAAGATTACCGGTGGGCTCGTCTGCAATAATGAGTTCAGGTTCATTTAAGAGAGCCCGTGCAATGGCGACACGTTGTTGCTCGCCACCCGAGAGTTCGTGAGGATATTTGAAGCCTTTGGTTTTCATGCCTACTTTATCGAGCACTTCATCCATGCGAGCCTGCATCTGCTTTTTGTCCTTCCAGCCGGTAGCTTTGAGTACAAATTTTAGATTGTCCTGAACGGTACGATCGGGTAAAAGTTTGAAGTCTTGAAAGACGATTCCCAGTTTACGACGCAGGTGAGGGATCTCTCTTTCGCGCAAGCGGGCCAAATCAAAATCTACTATGGAACCTTTACCTTTTTTGAGTGGAATGTCCCCATACAGCGTTTTCATAAGGCTACTCTTACCGCTTCCCGTCTTACCGATGAGGTAGACAAATTCTCCTTTCTCAATTTGAAGATCCACATTTTTGAGAATGAGATTGTCTCGCTGAAAAATATCAACTCCATTAAGATCTAGTACGGTCTCAGGCATAGTTAAGCATAAAATTTATTCTTGCAAAAAACACGCAAGGAAACAAAGATGCTGATTTTTTGATTAATATAAATCAGCTATATCTCAGAAAACATCTTTTCTTATTACAAAGTATAGTTTTAAATATGATGTGACTCTTTAGGGAGTTGCGAGCTTTCTCGAGTAAGTACAGATAAGTGGTAGCGTTTTGATTCCTTAATCCCATGCGGTTAGATAAATCCGTTTGCTGTTCAACCACAACTGCCACTTCTTCATCAAAATCAGCATCTTAGACGGCATCTTGAGTAGTAACCGTTGCGTGAAGTTGAGATCCTCCTTGCTTATTTCTGGTAGAATTAAACGGAAGATTTTGTCATTACTACCCAGCTTTGCATAAATAGCCACCGCAAACCTATTCATGTTCATGAATTTTTGAAGTGATGGATTGCTTTGCTCTTGCTCTTTGTACTTATTGAGTAATTTTGAGCTTTCTTCAACGAGCAGTTGGCTTGTTAAGTTGTTTTCGGCAAAACTTCGGTAGGTTGTTGAATTGCGAAGGTGAAAAGCTAGGGGGTATTCTAGGGTTAGACGTATCCACAAATCAGTATCTTCACCGCTTTTAATATCTGGAGCAAATTTTCCTGCCTTTTCAAAAGCCTCTCGCGTAAATGCAACTGATGATGATGTGATCAGTGATCGCTGCATACTTCCCGCAAAGTAATCATCAATCATAACAGTTCTTTTACTAATTTCAACTGAATAGTTAGCTTCCACTTTATAGTGAGGCGTGTACATCACCTCATAATGAGTCGCAAAAAGTTGCGCCTCGGGAAAAGTCTGAATCAACTCTTTGATGTCTGACAGGTGATGCTGTGTCCATAGATCATCGGCATCGATCAGGGCAATATATTTTCCAGAACATTTTGCTATAGCATGGTTCCGCGCTGCGGACGCTCCTTGGTTTTCTTGAGTGAAAATTCTAATACGATCATTTTTCATGTTTTTGATTAGTTCCATGCTGCGATCAGTACTCCCATCATCTACAACAACTACCTCAAAATCGTCAAAATCTTGCGCAAGCACGCTTTCCATTGTTTCCACAATGTATTTCTCCTTATTATAAACGGCAATAGCTACAGAGAAAAATGGAGTGTGGGGCATAATCGATTTTGAACTTTCAAATTTAGATATAGCTCAAAAGAAAAAACTCTGTAAAACTCATTTCTTTTAAGGGTCTGAGCATTTCGACTTCGCTCAACGACCACGGAGTCGAAGTTGCCTTACAGAACTGGTTCAAAGTTAGTCATTGCTCAAAAGAATTGAACAAAGCAAATTCAATTCGCACAAAGATGGCTGAGCATTTCGACTTCGCTCAATAACCATGGAGTCGAACTGAGGCCAAGGTGGCTGAGCGGAGCCGAAGCTACCTTGTAGGAAAAAAGTTAGCCTTTGCTGTGTAAAACATTATGAATAATTAAACAGCCATTACGTCGTTATCCCTAGGTAAGATTCTAATTTTACCCAAGCTAAGACATTTACGCCCATGAGAAAACTATTTATCGCTATAGCCTTGTCCCTGAGCGGCATCGCGCTTGTAAATGGTCAGCAGTCTAAGGTCTACACAGACCAGCTGGCCGCTTACAACCAGGCTCTCGACTTATATCAAGAGGATCAGTACACTGCTGCACAACGGCTTTTTGAAGAAGTGCGCACAGAAACTGATGACGAGATCATTAAAGGAAATGCTTCCTATTATATAGCAAACTGTGCGGTAAGACTCAATCAGCGTAATGCAGATGCGCTGATCGAGAAATTTGTCGAGCAATATCCCGCTTCAACAAAACGCAACTCTGCAATCATAGACGTGGCAGACTACTACTTTGATAATGGTAAATATCGACAGGCTTCAAAATGGTATACTAAGGTAGATAAGAGCACGCTTTCGCGAAAGCAAATGAACCGTTACAACTTCAACACTGGTTACACTCTGGTACAGGCCAAAAAATATGATGAAGCAAAGCCTTTCCTTAACCGCGTGAGTGATACGGAAGAGTATGGCGCAAAAGCCAAATATTACCTCGGTTACATCGCCTATGAAGGTGACGAGCTGCAGGAAGCAAGCGACCTTTTTGATCAAGTGGATGCCTCGCCAGAAGAAGATCAAAAGCTCTCTTATTATCAGGCAGATCTCAATTATAAATTGGGGAACTTTGATAAGGCGATCAGTCTCGCTCAAGAACAGTTGCCTAAATCCAATCGTAATGAGAAATCACAACTCAATCGTATCATAGGGCAGTCGCTGTTTAATCAAGAAAAGTATGCTGAGGCCATGCCTTTTTTAGAGCAATATGAAGGAACTCGTGGTAAATGGAATAATAACGATTATTACCAGCTAGGATATGCATACTATAAAACCAATGATTTTGAGAAAGCAATCGAGACCTTCAACAAAATCATCGATGGAGAAAACGCAACGGCTCAAAATGCCTATTATCATTTAGGACAGAGTTATATCAAATTAGATCGTAATGAAGATGCACTCAACGCATTCAAATTGGCTAGCGAACTTGATTTTGATGCTGAAATTCAAGAAGACGCTTACTACAACTACGCTAAGCTCAGTTACGAGACCGGAAATCCCTATGAAAGTACGCCTCAGGTAATCTTGAACTATCTGGAAAAATACCCTGAGAATGAGAACAAGGAAGAAATGAGAACTTTCTTGATCGATTCTTACTTCTCGTCAAAGAATTATGAAGAAGCCATGGCCTTGCTAGAAGACGGTCGCATCAAAGGAAATGAAAATGTCTATGCAAAGGTAGCTTTGTATCAAGGCCTTACAGATTATACTAATGGCGACTACAAAAAAGCCATCGCAAACCTTGATAAAACGCTGAATTACGGTACAGATGAGGAGTTGAAGAAAAAAGCGCAGTTCTGGAAGGCAGAAAGTTATTATCAGATCAATGATTTTTCTGCAGCACTGGCCAGTTTTAAAAATGCAGGTGCCAGCAACGTTGCTATAGAAGAAGATGATATGTATTTCTATGACTTGGGTTATACCTATTTCAAATTGAAGGAGTACGATAATTCTATTAATGCGTTCACAACTTTCGTGAAGAGTGATGCCGCAGAAACCAATAGGACAAGGTTGAACGATGCACTTCTAAGAATAGGGGATGCAAATTATGTGACCAAAAAATACTATCCCGCGATGGAGGCTTACAATAAGTCCATAAAAGCGGGAGGCTATAATGCAGATTATGCCGCTTTTCAAAAAGCCATTTCTTACGGATTTGTGGACAAGGTCGATTCTAAGATCAAAGACTTAAGGGATTTTATTCAGAATTATGGCCGCTCAAAGTATCGCGATGACGTGATGTATGAACTCGGGAATACGCTCATCAATGAGGGTCGAGTAAATGAAGGGATCGCTGCATACGATCAGCTTATTCAAGAATTCCCTAACAGTTCCTATACCTCAAAGGCGATGATGCGCAAGGGTCTGCAGTTATACAATGATAACCAACTCGCAGAATCCCTGAAAGTCTTTAAAGCTGTTGTAGCGCGCTATCCAGGAACGCCGCAGGCAACCCAAGCGATCAGTAGTGCGAGACAGGTTTACATCGACCAAGGTAATACCAACGATTACGCAGTTTGGGTGAGATCACTCGATGGAGTTGAAGTTACCGATAACGAGCTGGATGACACGGCCTACGAGAGTGCAGAGCGTCCTTACTTAAGAGGCGACATGAAGGCCACGATTAATGGTATGCAATCCTACCTTGATCAATTTCCTAATGGAAAGTACGCACTTAAAGCCCACTTTTATCTGGCTCAAGCATTATTTTCTGAAGACCGTAAACAAGAGAGTGTCTCGCATTTTCAATATGTAGCCAGCAAAGAGCGTAATGAATTTACAGAACCAGCATTGGCTCGCTTGAGTGAAATACACTTGAATGCAAAAGATTATCAGAAGGCAATTCCCGTTCTATTAAAACTGGAACAAAATGCAGATTTCCCTCAGAATGTGATTTACGCACAATCCAACTTGATGAAAGGATATTACGAACTTGAAGATTACAATAAATCGGCAGCTTATGCTCAAAAGGTTCTAGAATCTACTGGAGCAGATACGCAGGTTAAAGCAGATGCACAAGTTATCATCGCACGATCTAATTGGAAACAAGGCAATGAGACTGCTGCGCGCACCGCTTATGAAAACCTAAGAGCAGATGCTACTGGTAGCCTTGCGGCGGAAGCTGCTTATTATGAGGCCTACTTTAAAAATAAAGACGGCGATCATGATGGAGCTATATCTGCTGGGAACTCTTTGACAAAAAACTACGGAAGCTATAAGCTCTGGAGTTCAAAGGCTCTTGTGTTGATGGCAAAAAGCTATCAAGCTAAAGGAGAGACCCTCAACGCAACAACAATCTTAGAAGCCGTGATCAAAAACTTTTCAAAATATCCAGAAGTAGTAGCTGAAGCTCGTCAAACATTGACTGAAATACGAGCTGAAGAAGCAAAGACTAACAGTTCCATTTCTCCAAAAAACTAAACAAAGCATTTTATGAAAATCGATAATAAATTTTGGTTAGCGGTCCTTGTATCAGGCTTTGTTTCCCTAGGATACGCTCAAAAGACAGAAGAGCAGGAAGAAGAAGATCGCTTAAATGGTGGGACGATCACCGTAGTAAAAGCCTATGATCCTACCATCAGTGATGCGTTTAAAGTAAACAGCGTACCACAAATCAACGATACCACAAAGGTCAAAAAGAAACCTGTGACCTATAGGATTTTTTCGATTCCTGTGGCAAGTACTTTTACACCTACAAAGCCTGGTCTGAATAGATTACGTCCAAGACAGCGAGCTAAGTATTATGATAACTACGCTCGACTGGGCTTAGGGAATTATGTGAACGTGCTCGGAGAATTTGCAGGTAATTTTGAGATCGACCGTGATCAGGATTTTGGTGTGTTCTTTAATCATGACTCTTCCCAAGGAAGCATTGATGAAGTTGAGGCAGATAATGGTTTTTCGGACACCGCACTAGATTTAAGCTACGGTTCTAGGTCCAGAAATATGAATTGGGGTGTGACTGGTGGTGGTCGCTATCGTACGGCAAACTGGTATGGAGATTTTGAAGATGCTCTCAATCCGTTAACAGAGGATAGCGATGTAGGTTTGAGCTATATCAACTACGGTCTAGGCGGTCGTGCTGAATTTTTCGATCAGGTTTTTGAGAAGATTGAAGTGCAAGTGAGTGGAATTAGTTCTGGTGAGGATGCTTCTGAATTCTTAGTGGAAGCGAGACCACAATTGATGTTTGAGATCATGGAGACTGAGGTAAAGTTTAATGGTGAGCTAGAATACCTCTCGGGATCATTTGGTACCCAAGGAATTCTTGATGAAGTACCAGAAAATTATAGTTATTTCAACGCTGGTTTGAACCCAAGCATCAATCTTTATGGCGACATGTACAAAGCAGAGCTCGGTGCGCGATTGAATTATATTCAGGATATCGAGAATTCTGAAGGTGAGTTTAAAGTATATCCAGACATAAATGCCAGCTACATTTTGGTGGAGAATTTCATCAACGCATATACGATTATAGGTGGTGGGCTGGATCTGAACAGCTTAGCATCTTTTACAGAAGATAATATATTCCTAGCACCTGCCGTACTTGTTGCGCCTACTGACCGCCAGCTTGATGCACAGCTAGGAATCAAGGGAATGTTGACTAATCAATTTGGCTATCGATTGTATGGAGGCTACAAGATTGAAAAAAACCGAAATCTTTATGTAACCGATACCGGAATCAGAATCGCAGTCGATAATCCGGAGCCATGGGAATCTGGAAATGTATTTTACAACCGGTATGCTGATTTGAATACTTTGAGCTTAGGCGGTGCATTGACCTACAGCAGCGGTAGTGGTCTAGATATCACTCTTCAAGGAACTTATCTCAACTACGATGTAGAAAATGGGGATGCATTTGAAAATGTAGCTTCAAATCTACCAGAGTTTAAAGGTGATTTGATAGCAAATTATGAAATTAATGAAAAGTGGAACATAGGATCAACCCTCTACTTTGTAGGCGAGCGTGAGGCCTACCGTTTTGGATCAGGAGTAGAGAATCTGAACTCATTTGTTGATTTGAACTTAGATGTGAGCTACAAGATCAATCCTAAACTTTCGGCATTCTTGAGAGGTAATAATCTTACAGGAGGTAACTATCAGTTGTATCAAGGTTACCCAGTCCAGAACTTGCAAGTGATGGGTGGAGCTGTTTATAAATTTGATTTTTAGGTTATTTGTTCCGCTTCCGCGAAAGCGAGATATTCAAAATACAAGTTGAACCTGACAGAAAACATCGATCACATGTATTGCTTTGCTATTTAAATACCATAGAACCTTATAAGCTTTATTATATTTGTTTTCCCCTAAATGAGAAGTTGACCTAAATGGAATACCTAGATTTTGAACTCCCTATAAAGGAATTAGAAGAAAAATACCTGCAAACGATTGAGCTAGGTGTTGAAAGTGAGGTAAATGTAAACTCTACCATAAAACAGATTGAAAAGAAGCTGAAGGCAAAACGTAAGGAGATTTATTCTAATCTTACCCCATGGCAGCGCGTTCAGATGTCTCGTCATCCTAGTCGTCCATATACGCTAGACTATATAAAAGCGATATGCGGTGATACCTGGTTAGAACTACATGGAGACCGCAATGTTAAGGATGATAAAGCCATGATAGGTGGCTTAGGGAAGATAGGCGAACAGAGTTATATGTTTATTGGCCAGCAAAAGGGTTACAATACAAAAACGCGCCAGTACCGCAATTTTGGTATGGCAAATCCAGAAGGTTATCGCAAGGCATTACGCTTGATGAAGAGCGCTGAAAAATTTGGAATACCGGTTGTAGCGCTTATCGACACTCCGGGTGCTTATCCAGGTCTTGAGGCAGAGGAGCGCGGTCAGGGAGAGGCTATAGCCCGCAACATTTTAGAAATGACGCGTCTTAAAGTCCCTATAATCGTGATGATCATAGGCGAAGGAGCCAGCGGTGGTGCGCTGGGAATAGGTGTAGGCGATAAGGTAGTCATGCTTGAAAATACTTGGTATTCTGTCATCTCGCCAGAATCTTGTTCTTCTATCCTTTGGAGAAGTTGGGAGCATAAAGAGGAAGCTGCATCTGCGCTTAAATTGACCTCTACTGATATGAAAAAGCTCAAGTTGGTTGATGAAATCATTAAAGAACCAGAAGGTGGGGCGCATAAAGATCGTGAGGCCGTTTATAAATCAGTTGCAGAATCGATAACTAAGCATTTTGAGTCGTTGAAGGATTTGTCAGCCCAGGAACTTGTTGAACAGCGCATGAATAAATACTCAAAAATGGGTGTTTTCAAAGCTTAAAATAAAGCTTTAAAAATAGATACAACCGCTTATTATTGTAAGCGGTTTTTTTGTGCGTTGAAAACTTATCAACCTTCTTAAAAACTTCTAAAAATCGATTTTCCCATGAGTTCTAGCGATCTAACATGTAAGAAAAAATTCATGGAAACTTTTCAACATTTTGTGAACCGATTTTATCGGTAAATCTGTTGAATTGTTACGCTTTCGCGAAAGCGTCATCTTTCATAACCACTACATTTGCACACTATGGAAAATGTAAAGGAACTCACTCAATCTTACTCAAAAAATACCTCAGTAGTTACCTTAGAAAAAGGTAAGGTGCCGCCACAGGCGCTGGATCTTGAGAAGGTTGTGCTGGGCGCATTGATGATCGATGGTAAGGGTGTGGATGAGGTAATCGACCTCCTGACTCCAGAGGCATTTTACCATAAAGCTCATCAGTCTATTTTTGAATCCATTGATACCTTATTTAAATCGGGTAGTCCTGTCGATTTGCTTACAGTGAGTGCTCAGTTACGTAAGGATAAAAAACTAGATGCAATAGGAGGGGATCACTATCTGGTTCAGCTTTCACAACTGGTAAGTTCCACAGCGCACATTGAGTTTCATGCGCGCATTATTTTGCAAAAATTCATCCAGAGAAGTTTGATCAAAATCTCTACTGAGATCATTAATGATTCCTACGATGAAGCAACAGATGTTTTTGACCTTTTAGATAAGGCAGAGTCTAAGCTTTATGAGGTCACTCAGGGAAATATCAGAAAGAGTACGGAGACCGCCATGGATCTCGTGCGTCAGGCAAAGGAGCGTATCGAGGAAATTGCAAACCGTGATGGACTAAGTGGTATCCCAACTGGTTTTACAGATCTGGATCGCTTAACCAGTGGCTGGCAGCCGAGTGACTTGATCATTATTGCTGCACGTCCTGGTATGGGTAAAACGGCCTTTACATTAAGTATGGCGAGAAATATTGCTGTGGGTAGTAACACTCCGGTTGCCTTTTTCTCTTTAGAGATGAGTTCTGTGCAGCTGATTACTCGTTTGATATCTTCAGAAACAGGTTTGAGTTCAGAAAAACTTAGAACTGGTAAACTGGAGCCGTTTGAGTGGGAACAACTCAACGTGAAGGTGAAAGACTTAGAGCAAGCTCCTATTTTCATTGATGATACGCCGTCACTCTCCATTTTTGACTTACGCGCAAAATGTAGAAGACTTGCTTCACAGTATGGTATCAAACTCATTATGATTGATTATTTGCAGTTGATGACCGCAAATACCGGAAACAAAAATGGGAACCGTGAACAGGAAATCTCCACCATTTCACGAAATTTAAAGGCACTCGCTAAGGAACTTGATGTTCCAGTCATTGCCCTATCGCAGTTATCACGTGCAGTTGAATCTCGTGGTGGTTCAAAACGCCCTCTACTTTCTGACTTAAGGGAATCTGGAGCGATTGAGCAAGATGCAGATATTGTATCTTTCATTTATAGACCAGAATATTACAATATGGAGGAGTGGGATGATGATGATCGCTCACCCACAAAGGATCAAGCCGAGTTTATCGTGGCAAAACACCGTAACGGTGCTACAGACGCTATCAGGTTGAAGTTCTTGGGTCAGTTCGGTAAGTTTGATAATCTCGACGACTATTTCCAGCCAGACGAGTTTGGTTCAAAAATGAATGCCGCAAATGATGATACAAACAAGCCTGATCCATTTGGTGCAGGTAAAACAGCTTCGCCAGGCGATGCATTCGGCATTCCAGATGATGATATGCCGTTTTAATCAGCGAGATTAACTATTCTACTGATTATGAAGTAGGTGGAATAAGTAGATTTGAGATGCTGAAAAAGGCTCAAAAAAATATCAAATCTCACGTCTATATAATTTGCGCAAACCGATTATAGATGTATCTTTGCAACCGCTTTTAGAAATAGGAGCAAGTTCTTTAAAAATATTAGGAGAGGTGCCGGAGTGGTAACGGAGCAGATTGCTAATCTGTCAGCGTGCAAGCGCTGCCCGGGTTCGAGTCCCGGTCTCTCCGCAGATAAGATTTTGCAGTTGAAGCCTTTAAAGCTGCAACTCGGGGTGTAGCGTAGCCCGGTCATCGCGCCTGCTTTGGGAGCAGGAGGTCGCAGGTTCGAATCCTGCCACCCCGACTTGAAGCCTGAACATTTTATTTGTTCAGGCTTTTTTTTATGCCTAAAAATGACAGCTTCAGATTCCCGACTCACGTCGGTAAGCTCGCTCGCGGCTGGCGGCACGGCTTTTTAGTGAAGGATCGTTTTTTTGAGTTCTGGCTTTTTAAAATTTTTGACTTTGATAACCATCAAGCTTTCAAAGTTATTCTAATCCTTCTGCCTTAAATTTGCCAGCTTAGATGTATCCCAATTCATGTCTGAGATCAATAAGAATCTTCCTAATAAATCTGTTTACAAACTGGTAGGAAAGCTCCAAGATTATAAATGGGGTGGAAATGTATTTATCCCATCACTACTAGGTCAAAAAGTTACGGATGAGCCTGTAGCTGAATACTGGCTGGGCGCGCACCCTAATGCGTCATCTACCTTAAAGGTGAACGAGAATAAACTAGTAGATTTTATTAATACTGATCCAAAAACGATTCTTGGAGCTCGAGTTTATAAACGTTTCCATCGATTGCCGTATTTATTTAAGGTGCTTGATGTAAAAAATATGCTCTCCATTCAAGTACACCCTTCCAAACCTCAAGCAGAAGAAGGTTTTGCACGAGAAGAGGCGCTGGGAATTCCTCGTGATGCTGCTCATCGTAATTATAAAGACGATAATCATAAACCAGAGATTATGGTGGCACTGAGCGATTTCTGGTTGTTGCATGGCTTTAAATCATCGGAAAAAATTAAGGAAATCCTTTTAGGATACCCAGAGTTGCATCATCTAATGTCCGTATTTGAGAAAGATGGTTATGAAGGACTTTATTGCGCGGTGATGCTGGAAGATGATGAAGCTACTCTTAAAACTTTGAAGCCTTTGCTAGAAGAGCTCGAGTCAGATTTTGATGCTGGGAAGCTATCAAAAAATCAACCAGAATACTGGGCGGTAAAAGCCTTCAGGTCATTTTGTTCACCAGATAAAATAGATAAGGGTATTTATTCTATTTTCTTTCTCAATCTGGTTCACTTGAAGAAAGGGCAAGCAATTTTTCAAGACGCAGGTGTCCCACATGCATATCTTCAAGGTCAGAACATCGAGCTCATGGCAAATTCTGATAATGTACTGCGAGCTGGATTGACTTCAAAACACATGGATATTCCGGAGTTGCTCAGTCAGGTGAAATTCTGTGAGACGATTCCCAATGTTTTTGAAGGTGATATTTTAAATGATAATCACGAAACAGTCTATCAAACTCCTGTTGAGGATTTTCAATTGAGTAAAATTGAACTTGAGAAGAATGAAAGGTTTGCGGTCAAATCTAGTTCTCTTGAAATCCATTTTGTTTTGGAAGGAGCTATTCAGGTTAACGCTGATGACTATTTGAATCTTTCTAAGGGTGAAGCTTTCTTTACGATTGCTGGATGCTCTTATGAGATCTTAGCCCAAGAGAACAGTTTAATTTTTAAGGCCAGCTGTCCTTTGTAGAATAAATTAGTTGGTTACGCTTTCGCGAAAGCGAGAACTTTAAAACTAATACGATAATATGAGCGCACGAGAAGAACAATTAGCAGCATTTAATAGGTTGCTCGATATCATGGATGAGTTGCGGGAGAAATGCCCGTGGGATCGGAAGCAGACGCTGGAATCGTTGAGACATCTTACAATTGAGGAAACTTATGAGTTGGGGGATGCTATTCTGGAAGGTGACAAGAAAGAAATTGCCAATGAGCTGGGTGATTTGCTATTACACATAGTTTTCTATTCCAAAATAGGATCAGAAACGGGAGACTTTGACATGGCGAGCGTGGCTCATGGTATCTGTGAAAAATTGATTCATCGTCATCCACATATTTATGGCGATGTAGAAGTCGCTAACGAGGAAGATGTTAAAGCAAACTGGGAAGCCATAAAACTAAAGGAAGGTAAGGGTAAAAAGGGTGTTCTTGATGGCGTTCCAGCCTCTTTACCAGCTTTAGTGAAAAGTAAACGCATACAGGATAAAGTCGCTGGAGTGGGGTTTGATTGGGAACGACCAGAACAGGTCAAAGAAAAGCTAGAAGAAGAACTTCAGGAGTTAGAAGAGGAAGTCCTTAGAGGCAATAAAGATGCTATGGAGGCAGAATATGGAGATGTACTTTTTTCTCTCGTGAATTATGGCAAGCATTTAGGTCTAAATGCAGAAGATGCTCTAGAGCGAACTAACAAAAAGTTTATTAAGCGTTTTAGCTATTTAGAAAATGCTGTAAAAAAATCTGGGAATACTATTAATGAATTGTCCCTTGAAGAACTCGACGTTTATTGGAATGAAGCTAAAAAGCTTTAATAATATCGGGCAGGTGAATTAATGTAAAATGCGTGTAATATTCCAGGGACAATAAATAACAGCGTCAATAGAATGTTCACACCTACATCACTCGTGATTCCTTTTTTACGAGCAATGCTTAAAGGAGGAGCCAGAATGTTCAAAATAATAGTAATTCTCTTCATCTTTTACCTTTTTGATAAAATTAGCTGATTATTTAGCTCAAAATGTTAGCGGAATTCTAAAATTACTTATTAATTCAGAATTCCGCTTGTTATTTTATCTACTGGTTACGTAAAAGGCGTGGATGATTCCAGGAATAACACCAAGGATAGTAAGTAGGATGTTGATCAATAAATCCATTCCTATGCCTTTGTTCAAAGCAACACTCAATGGAGGAAGAAAAATGTTCAGTAAAATAGTAATTAAGCCCATAATAGTTTTTTGGGCTAATTTACCTTAAGAGGTGTAGGACATTTCTTAAACTACAATCAATTGTCAGATGCTTAACGTTTCAGATACCCGTGAAATTTGAGGGAGTGATCGCTTTCATTTGTTTTTTCAAATCATCAGAAACTTCTAATGTATCTATGAAATCTGCGATACTGGGCTGAGTGATTTTTGTGTTTTTGCGTGTAAGCTCTTTGAGTGCTTCATAAGGATTAGGATAAGCTTCACGTCGCAAAATGGTTTGAATGGCTTCGGCTACTACCGCCCAGTTGTTTTCTAGATCTTCCTGAAGTTTGCTCTCATTTAATAATAGCTTTGAAAGTCCGTTTTGAGTCGCTTTGAAGGCGATCAGTCCATGAGCTAACGGCATGCCCACGTTGCGCAACACAGTTGAATCTGTCAGGTCTCTTTGCAATCGTGATACTGGGAGCTTTGCAGAAAGGTGTTCGAGCAAGGCATTGGCAATCCCGAGATTCCCTTCAGAATTTTCAAAGTCAATGGGGTTGACCTTGTGCGGCATCGCGCTGGAACCGATTTCTCCTTTTTTGATTTTTTGCTTGAAATAATCCATGGAAATATAAGTCCAAATGTCTCGATCCAGATCTATGATGATGGTGTTGATTCTTTTAAGTGCATCAAAAAGCGACGCCATATCATCATAGTGTTCAATTTGAGTGGTGGGAAAACTGTGATTGAGTCCTAGTTTCTCTTCCACAAAGCGCGTCCCAAAAGCTTTCCAGTCGATTGCTGGATAGGCCACGTGATGCGCGTTGTAATTACCCGTTGCTCCACCAAATTTAGCTGAGTGATCAACCCGTTTTAAAACTTCAAGCTGTTTTTTCAGTCGGGTGACGAACACCTGAAATTCCTTTCCCAATCGGGTAGGAGAGGCAGGTTGCCCATGGGTGCGTGCCAGCATGGGGATGTCTTTCCAGTCATTTGCCAAATCCTCAATTTGAGCAATAAGCTTCTCTAGTTCTGGAATGTACACTTCGCTCAACGCTTCTTTTAGGGAAAGCGGGATCGCCGTGTTATTGATGTCCTGCGAAGTGAGACCAAAATGGATGAATTCTTTATTTACATCTAAATCTAAGGCATCAATCTTTTCCTTGATAAAATACTCTACAGCCTTTACATCATGATTGGTGACTTTCTCAATATCTTTGATACGCTGGGCATCAATCTCGGTGAAATCCTTGTATAAATCTCTAAAAATTCGCTGCTGTTGTTCAGAGAGTGGTTGTAGCTGCTCAATACCGCTTTCGCTCAAGGCTAGAAAGTACTCCACTTCAACCAGTACACGGTACTTTATTAAGGCAAACTCGGAGAAGTAATTTGCAAGTGTATCTACTTTGTTTCTGTATCTGCCGTCTATGGGAGATATGGCTTGTAAAGTACTGGGCATGGCTCTTTCTTTAAAGCCTACAATGATACGATTTTAAGTGCTAAATGGCTTGAGGAAATAGCGTTTATCGATTCTTGAGTTGCTGAATTTTCTGGGATACTTCTTTCGCCACAGCTCGATATCCACTCTGCGGATTTTGACTCATGATTCGTTCAATTTGCTCTAAGAGCGCTTCATGAACCCATTCAAATTCTTTACCCAATTCAAAAAGCGCCCGTGTAGCAAATGCCTGGTTGGCAGTTTTACCCTCATGTTCCAGCAAAGTCCTGAAACATCCTTCTACCATGGCAGCTCGATCTCGCTCGTTAAGAAATGATTTGATCTGATTTGGTCGTGGGCTGTAAAACTTTTTGCAACAAATACTGGCAATCTTAGTGAGGGATCGCATTCCTGAGCTGTCAATAGGTTGCTCGTATAGTCTAGCAATATCACACAGGTGTGGATAGCAATCTTTTTCAAAAAGCAAAAACGATTGCTCTAGACACCAGCAAGCTTGGTGCGACACTTTACTCGATGCCTTACACAATTTAATCAGATCGGGTAGCAGATTTCCTTCAACGGCTGCTTTACCCAGTCGCACCCGCTCTTTTTTGTACGCCTTGAGTGCTTTGAGCTGCTGATGTAGATCTTCTGGCGACATTAAAACTGAGTAATCAGGTCTGCAACCTCACGCACACCTTGCGTGGCTTTTTTGGAAATAACCGTTAGTCGATCGTTTGAACTGACCGCTGGAGCTGGATCGATCAAGTAGGTATGTACATGTGAAGCAATAAAATTGCGAAGTCCCGCGGCAGGATACACTTGCAGTGATGTGCCTACAATCATCAGAATATCGGCTTGTTGAACGATTTCAACGGCACGATCCATCATGGGAACTTCCTCGCCAAACCACACGATATGCGGTCGCAATTGTGAACCATCAGCGGCTTTATCGCCCATGGAAATATCATCGCGGTGCTCAATAACATGGTCATCCGTTTTTGAGGAACGTGCTTTCAGCAACTCGCCGTGCAGGTGTAAAACCCTAGAAGATCCGGCTCTTTCATGAAGATCGTCCACGTTTTGAGTGATGATATACACATTGAAATTACGCTCCAGGCCAGCGATGCAGTAATGTGCTTCGTTAGGCTCAACTTCTTTAAGTTGCGCCCTACGCTTATTATAAAAGTCCAAAACCAGTTCTGGATTACGTGCAAATCCTTGTGGTGAAGCCACCTCCATCACATCATGTCCTTCCCAGAGACCGCCCGCGTCTCTAAACGTATTCACGCCACTTTCGGCGCTCACTCCGGCACCAGTCAGCACAACTAAATTCTTCATCGAGTTTTTCTTTGGTTTAAAAGTAAGAATCTTTGGGATAGCGGTGAGCGATGTTCTACGCGCTTTGAGTCTTGAGGATTGTGAGGGGATAAAATCAACTTTTCAATTTCATGATTTGAATTTAAAGCACTTTTTTGAAATTTAGCTCTTAGCTCTTAGCTCTTAGCTCTTAGCTCTTAGCTCTTGGCTCTTGGCTCTTGGCTCTTGGCTCTTGGCTCTTGGCTCTTGGCTCTTGGCTCTTGGCTCTTGGCTCTTGGCTCGTAAGCTTGAATAATGCATAATCATTTCTGATATTATCTGTGGTTTTCTCGCTTTCGCGAAAGCGTACACAACACTATCTTTACCGCCCTTGAAAAGAACCCGTACTCATGAAGATTTCCTACAACTGGCTCAAGCAGTTTTTAAATATTTCAGACGATCTGGAATCCCACTCAGCGCTACTCACGGCACTAGGTCTAGAGGTGGAAGGGATAACTCCTTTTGAGAGTATAAAAGGGTCGCTAGAAGGTATTGTAGTAGGTCACGTGAAGGAGTGTGTAAAGCATCCCAACGCAGATAAACTGAAGCTGACCAAAGTTGATCTGGGGAATGAAGTCGTGCAGATCGTTTGTGGTGCGCCTAATGTTGCTGCTGGTCAAAAAGTGCCGGTTGCTACCATAGGAACAACGCTTTATGATGATAAAGGCGAGCCGTGGAAAATCAAAAAAGGAAAGATAAGAGGCGAGGAAAGCCATGGGATGATCTGTGCCGAAGACGAGCTAGGTCTAGGTAAATCCCACGCTGGTATCATGGTGCTGGAAGATGATCTAGAAGTGGGAACGCCACTTGCTGAGATCTTTAAAATCGAGAAGGACCATGTCATAGAAATAGGTCTCACGCCTAATCGCGCCGATGCGATGTCTCATATGGGTGTCGCACGTGATTTGAGAGCTGGACTTGCCGTGGGCGACCAGCTTATGGAATTCATCACACCCTCGGTAAGTGCTTTTCATGTAGATAGTAGATCGCTTAAAATAGATATTGAGGTTGAGAATCCAGTGCTTGCACCACGATACTGTGGCGTTACCCTAACTGGATGCAAAGTTACCGAGTCCCCAGACTGGCTCAAAAATAGACTGAAAGCGATAGGTCTAACTCCCAAAAATAACATAGTGGACATCACCAACTATGTGATGCACGAGCTGGGACAGCCGTTACATGCATTTGATGTAAGTACGATTCAAGGTGGCAAGATCGTCGTGAAGACCATGCCTCAAGGCACCAAGTTTGTCACCCTAGATGGCGAGGAGCGCGAGTTGCATGAAGAAGACCTCATGATCTGCGATGCAGAGAAACCGTTATGTATTGCAGGTGTTTATGGCGGTTTGAATAGTGGTGTGAAAGATCATACTACAACGGTATTTTTAGAAAGTGCTTATTTCAATCCCGTGAGTGTGCGCAAAACGGCCAAGCGTCACGGATTAAATACTGATGCTTCTTTCAGATTTGAGCGAGGTATCGACCCTTCGATTACTGAATATGCATTGAAGCGTGCAGCGCTACTCGTCAAAGAATTGGCTGGTGGAGAAATTACCCAAGATATCATGGATATTTATCCGGTTAAAATTGAAGATATCCAGGTGTTTCTACCTTTTGAAAAAGTAGATTCTCTGATTGGTCAAGAAATTCCGAGAGAAGAGATCAAGAGCATTTTGAGATCCCTCGACATTAATGTAAATAACGTCACCGAGAGTGGATTAGGACTTACCATACCTTCTTATCGCAATGATGTCACCCGTCCAGCTGATGTGATCGAAGAGATTTTACGCGTTTATGGTTACGACCGCATAGAAATACCATCTAAACTTAATGCTACGGTCGCAACTTCTTTAAAGTCTGAAAATAATAGGTTACAAAATATTACCGCTCAACTTTTGGTAGGTCAAGGCTTCAACGAGATGATGGCCAACAGCCTTACGGCAGAAAAATATCAAGAACTCTCTGAGCAACTTAACAAGGATCATGTGGTAAGCATGTTAAATCCATTGAGTAGTGACCTTGCGGTAATGAGACAAACCTTACTTTATGGAGGTCTTGAAGCTGTTGCTTATAACTTGAACCGAAAACAAGGAGATTTGCGATTGTTTGAGTTTGGTAATGTGTACAACAATTTCAATGGGGAATTCTCTGAGCAGAAACAGTTGAGCATTATTACTACTGGTGATCTGGATGCTGGACATTGGAACAGTTCAGATGCTTCGGCAGATTTCTTTTACTTGAAAGGAATGGTGACCGCGGTTTTGGAACGTTTAGGAATTAGTGAGCTCAAGGCAAAAGCTTCTAAAAACCAGTTGTTCTCTCAAGGTTTAAGTTTGAGCAGTAAATCGACTATTGCAGAACTCGGGCTGGTTGATTCAAGAATTGCTAAGCATTTTGATGTTACCAATCCGGTATTTTACGCGTGTATTTACTGGGATGAGGTGTTAAAGGTAATTGATATAAATTATCAACCGCTTGAAGAAATTTCCAAGTTCCCGACGGTAAATCGTGATCTCGCTCTTTTAGTAGATGATGGTGTGACGTTTAATGAAATGAAGAATATCGCTTTTCAAGCAGAAAAGAAACTTCTTAAAAATGTCAACCTCTTTGATGTTTATGAAGGTAAAGAGCTGCCTAAGGGTAAAAAATCCTATGCCTTGAGTTTTGAACTACAAGACCAGAACAAAACGCTGACCGACAAACAGATCGATAAAAGCATCCAGAAAATCCAGTCACAGCTTGAAAAACAAACCGGAGCTCAATTGAGGTAGTGGTTGCCCGTACCTTTTTTCAAACATTTTGTTATAATTTTAAATCCCTTACGACATAGTGCTTAAGGGATTTTTTATTTAACGCTCCAAAGCTAAACTACACGATATGTTAGGTCGCACCAATATAGAAGAACAACTCAACAAAGTACGTAATAAACAGGTTCAGGAAGCTGATATCTTGAAACAGGTGGAAGCTATTCTTAAAGATGAAGATCGCAAGGTAGATGAGATCATGGTGCGCATGAAGAATCCGCAGCACCCTACGCCACGCAATCATTTCAATTTTGATCTGCTGGAGACTGACCGTATTTATCACGTTGATCAAATACGTGAGATTTGTGTAGACTATAGGTTGAGGTTTCTAGATACCAAATATTTCAAGAACGACATCCCTTTTGAAGCCTTGAATAAGATCAAAAACATGGAAAAGGAGCACGATATTACCATGCGCGGTTTCAAAATTGTGGCTCCGTCAAAAATGTTCAAGCTAGAAGATGCAGATGACCCGTTGTTATTTGCGCCTATAGGTAATGGTTATTTCTATTTAATCCATAAATGGGGTAACGATTTGAAACCGTTTAGGAAATTGTGGGCATGGAGTTTCAAGAGTTTTGAGAACCTGATTTTCACGACCATTTTAGTAAGTCTGTTAGCAGCTTATTTAGTGCCCAATGGACTATTTTCTAAAGATCTCACGGGAGTCCAATTTGTGCTCATATTCTTTTTTACCTTCAAGTCCATAGCCAGTATGGTATTGTATTATTCCTTTGCGGCAGGTAAGAATTTTAACAAGGCCATCTGGAATTCAAAATATTTCAACGCATAGTTTATTTTTTGATAGTTTGATGAACTGCTGCCAATGTCCAGCGGTTTTTGTTTATAGTGGCAGTAGGCTTATCTTGCCATAAATTAAACTCCATGGCAAGCAATCCTAGACGTCGCAATCCTATCCTCGGACTTATTTTTGGTATTGTCTTCGTAGGATTTGGTTCCTACAGATTGTACAACCACTTTATCGTAGGCGAGGAGATGCCCACTTGGCGCTTGATCCTATCTTTTGCATTTTTGGGTTATGGTCTTTTTGTTCTGGCGTCTTTAGTGATGAATCGCAATGGCAAATAATCAAGCCAAAACCAATTACACCATTTTCCTTTCCCTCGTATTTATAGGAATAGGCGGGTATGAGCTCTATGAGAAATTTGTACTGGAAAGTGAATTGCCTACCTATCAGTGGGTTCTAGCGATAGGACTGGTATTATTAGGGATATATCAATTAGTGACGCTTTCGCGAAAGCGTAACACCTAAAAGTGAAAAAGCGCTACAAAATAAACTTAGTCATACTCACTATCATTTTAGTGGGATTTTTTATTCCCCAAAATCTGAGAATGCCCGTGCAAGGAGCCACCGCGGCAGATTATCACCCTGAGAGTTTCTGGTATTACCCGTGGGGAAAATCGGGTACGCACAAAGGTGTAGATATTTTTGCACAAAAGGGAACGCCGGTCAACTCTTCCACAAATGGCATCGTTCTCTATACTGGTACCATTAAAATGGGTGGGAACATCGTGGTTGTGCTGGGCCCCAAATGGCGTTTTCATTATTACGCGCACCTCGATTCCATTGAGACTTCTTCCTTGAGCTTGATTGAAAACAGCGAGCAAATAGGTACGGTAGGAGATTCAGGAAACGCAAAGGGAAAGCCGCCCCATCTTCACTATTCCATAATGACGCCATTGCCGTATTTCTGGCAAATCGACGATGATTCACAAGGCTGGCGCAAAGCGTTTTACCTAAATCCTATTGAGTTTTTGGAAGCTGAAGATTAAAGTCTTAATATCTATTCGCACGATAGGGATTCTAGATAATCAATTTGTTTATCAATAATCTGCCTGTTGTATTGTTGTTGACGTTGTCGAAAATGCTTCACGTTATGATCTTTAAAAGAGATTTCAGGATCATAGAACCTCAAAAACGGGTTTTCTAAGCTGTTCGAGATTTCACAATCATTGAGTGTTAAAAAGTTTTGATCTGCTAACCCTTGACCAAAGAACAACCATTCCCCAGTTCTGTGGATGTAATTATCGCACACATTAAATTGTCCGTGGATTAGATCATTTACTTCTAAATTGCCTTTATAGGATTTTTGAATTCTTGCTTCGAAATAAAATTCTTCTGGACAAACTGTGAGAACTTCAACCAAAACTACATTGTCGCTGTAATCATATTCTTCTAAAGTTGTTTTCTGCCAGTATCTTGGTGGAGGTGGACAGGTACATATTGACAAACTCAATAGGAGTAAAACTGTCTGATATAAGTAGGAAAGCATGATAAGAAGTGTTGATATCAACACACTTTAAACAATTATCATACCTCAATATTATGTCGATTGAAATTGATCATCGAACTCAACAGCAACCCCAAGAATGCAATCGCACCATTCAAGATCAGAATGAAAAATCCGAATTCAAACTCAAACCACAATTCACTAAAATAGCTTACTCCGAAAGCTAGAAATGGCGCAGCGATGGAAACCACTGCTGGTGCCCATTTGGGCGTTTGCAATTTGGTTAAAATCCCAAATGAGAACATTCCCAAAAGTGGTCCGTAGGTGTAACCTGCAAATACAAAGAGTTTTAGGATAACGCTATCGTCGTTGATCAAATACTTGAAGGCCACAATCACACCAATCAACGCGAGAGAAAATCCTACGTGTACGAGCTTCCTGATCCATTTTTGCTGCTTTTCCTGAAATTTTCGTTCTAGGTTCAAAATGTCCACAGAGAACGATGTCGTTAATGAAGTGAGCGCACTATCTGCGCTGGAATAGGCCGCAGCGATCAATCCCAGCATAAAGAACAATCCCAATCCCAGACCCAGACCGCTGTCTAAAGCTATCGTAGGGAATAGAGCATCTTTTGTGGCTTGAATGTTTTCTGCTTTCGCGAAAGCGGTCAACAAAACACCCATTCCCAAGAAAACCAGGTTGACAAAAGTGAGCACGATGGTGAACCAAAACATGTTTTTCTGCGACTCTTTTAAGCTACGGCAGGTGAGATTCTTCTGCATCATGTCTTGATCCAATCCCGTCATGACGATCGCAATAAATGCCCCTGATAAAAACTGCTTCACTACATGGGAATCTGCACGCCAGTTTTCTGTAAAAAAGATTTGAGATAGGTCACTATCGGCTATAAAACTGATAGTTGAGCCTATACCATCTAGCCCTAAACTATCGCTCACAAAATAAATCGCCACACCCACAGCGATCAACATAAAAAGCGTTTGAAGCGTATCAGTCCACACTATAGTTTTAATACCCGATTTAAAGGTGTAGAGCCAGATTAGCAAAACGGTAAGCGAAACGGTCTGCCAAAACTCAATCCCCATTTCATCAAATACGAATTCTTGCAAAACTCCAGCGACCAGATACAATCTAAAACTGGCACCAACTACGCGAGAAAGAATAAAAAATGCTGATCCCGTGTATTGCGCCGGTGCTCCATATCGCGTTTCAAGATAAGAATAAATGGAGGTAAGATTCATGCGGTAATAAAGGGGAAGCAAAACAGTCCCTATGACCAGATACCCCAAAATATATCCCAGCACCACCTGAAAATAGCCCATCGCACCTTGCTCGACCGCTCCTGGAACTGAGATAAAGGTGACTCCGCTGAGCGATGCGCCTATCATTCCAAATGCCACAAGATACCAGGGAGAAGAACGGTTGCCCCTGAAAAATGTGGCGCTATCACCTTTTCTGCCGACGATAAAAGAAATGGCAATCAATACCACAAAATAAACGGCTATGGTGATAAGAATTTGTTCAGAACTCACAGACTTAATTTTTCAGCGAAAATAAACGATGCGAGGAAACTGGAATTTGAACTCGAAGGTGAATTTATAGGTAAGCCCCCTCGAGGGGGTTTGTGGGTGTTAGCGCTTTGTATGAATTCAAAGTTGAAATCGAACTTGAACTAGAATATCCAAGTCAAAAACATCAACGTGTCACGCTAAGCTTGTCAAAGCGCGATTTTCATTTCCTCAATATCGAGTACTATTTTAAACTCAAACTTAAACTTAAACTTAAACTTAAGCTTAGTCATTTACTTACCATTTCAAGGAACCGGATCATAACCCTTGCCACCCCAAGGATGACAACTGGAAATACGTTTGATCGCCAGCCAGCCACCTTTTTTCAAACCGTGTTTTTTCAAAGCTTGTAGGCTATACGTAGAACAAGTAGGAGAGTAGCGGCACGAGCTGGGAGTGAAGGGCGATATGAAGTTTTGATAAAACCTGATCAGAAGGATGAACGGATAGATCAGAAGGCTCTTCATAGCACTTCAGAAATTAGACCTACAGTGATTAATGCTCCACCAAACCAATAGAAGAACTGAATCCACCGAGTGATTTTTACCCTACGCTCACTTATCCAAGTAATTCGGTCGGTAGGCCCAAACATGCTCGTCCAAATTTTGATATTGTATTTAACAAACCACGGAATCAATAATAGATTCCAGAGACAGAGAATCGTCCAGAAAAACAAAAGGGTAAACAATAGAAAAATAAATTCCATGATTACCCTTTTCTAATTATTTTACAGAGTAGGTCGTGCCGTCCACACCGTCTTTGAGCTGGATACCGGCTTTAGCAAGATCATCCCTTATTTTATCGCTCGTGGCAAAGTCACGATCTGCTCGCGCGTTTGCTCTCAAATCGATGATGAGTTGCATGGCGGCATTCAAAGCTTCAGAATCGGCATTGTTAGATTCTGAGGAGGCAGTTTGCAATCCCAAAACATCATAGAAGAATGCGTGAAACGTAGACACTAAATCGTCTTTATCTTGTTTTGAAATTTGTGCTTTACCATCTTTTATAGCATGAATCGATTTAATCATGTCAAAAAGTTCAGCAATGAGAATAGGCGTATTAAAATCATCATTCATTGCCGCGTAGCACTTGGCTTTCCAGGCTTTCACATCCACAGAGCTATTGTCTGATACTGGTAGATCTTCAATGATTTCTAATGCATCAATCAGGCGGTTGAAGCCTTTTTCAGCTCCCACAAGTGCATCATTGCTGAAATCAAGAATAGATCGATAATGTGCCTGCATCATGAAAAAACGGATCACGCTGGGCGCAAAGGGTTTTTCCATAAAGTCATTGTCGCCAGAGAATAACTCAGCTGGGAGAATGCTGTTTCCAGTCGATTTTGACATTTTCTGACCGTTGAGTGTCAGCATGTTAGCGTGTAGCCAATAATTAACTGGACTGCAACCATGAGCTGCCTCGCCTTGAGCAATCTCACACTCGTGGTGAGGGAATTTTAAATCCATTCCACCACCATGTATGTCAAACTGCTCGCCCAGATACTTAGAACTCATTACCGTACACTCGAGGTGCCATCCCGGGAAACCATCACCCCACGGACTAGGCCAGCGCATGATGTGCTCAGGACTGGCTTTTTTCCACAACGCAAAATCCTGCGGATTCTTCTTCTCGCTCTGTCCGGCAAGCTCGCGGGTATTTGCAATCATATCTTCCAGATTGCGACCGCTCAACTTTCCATATTGATGATCATCATTGAATTTCTTGACATCAAAATAAACCGAGCCGTCCACCACATAAGCAAATCCTTTTTCCAGAATATCTTCGATAATCTTGATCTGCTCAACGATGTGTCCCGTAGCGGTAGGCTCTATGCTGGGAGGCAAAGAGTTGAATTGCTGCATCACTTTATGAAAATCCAGCGTGTAGCGCTGCACGACTTCCATGGGTTCAATTTGCTCGAGACGTGCTTTTTTTGAGATTTTGTCCTCGCCCTGATCAGCATCGTCCGTAAGGTGGCCCGCGTCAGTAATATTGCGTACGTAACGCACTTTGTAGCCTAGATGTCTCAGGTATCTATAGATCATGTCAAAACTTATGAACGTGCGGCAATTCCCTAAGTGTACGTTGCTGTAAACAGTAGGTCCACAAACATACATTCCCACTCTGCCATCAAGGATGGAGTTAAAAACCTCCTTCTCAGAAGTCATGGAATTGTACAGTTTCAGTTCATTGCTTTTGTAAAGACTCATGATCAGTAAATTGTGTTGTAGTTGGGTAAAAATAATGGATTTGTTCTCGCTTTCGCGAAAGCGGAACAACTAAAAACTTACTTAAACCGATTCTAGAATCGCGTATCCATCTTGATGTAATCCAGAAACTCTCTTTTAGTCTCCAGATTTTTGAAAGCACCGCCGAACTCTCCCGTCACCGTGCTGCTGTCGATGTCTCGTATCCCGCGGCTGTTGACACACAAGTGTTTTGCGTCGATCACACAGGCAACATCTTCTGTATTCAAAACGTTTTGTAACTCACGCACGATCTGAATGTTAAGGCGTTCTTGAACCTGCGGGCGTTTTGCGTAATAATCTACAATGCGGTTCATTTTAGAAAGACCTACCACATTGCCATTTGAGATGTAGGCAACATGGGCGCGTCCCACGATGGGAAGCAGGTGATGTTCACAGGTAGAGTAGAGTACGATGTTCTTTTCTACCAACATCTCGCCATACTTATATTTGTTGTCAAAGGTGCTGGCGCTAGGCTTTTTATCAGGCCGCAAACCACCGAAGATCTCGTTGACAAACATTTTTGCCACCCTTTTAGGCGTGCCTTTAAGACTGTCGTCTGTCATATCCATACCTAAGGTCTGGAGTATGTTGAAAACATCGTCTTGTATAGAGGCAATTTTTTCATCGTCAGAAAGTTTGAAGGCATCCTCTCTCAGAGGCGTCTCCTCATTACTTGACATGTGGTCGTGGTTGTCTATATCTTCCAGAAAATCTTCTACTTTCATAAAATGCAATCTACCGTAAACTTCTAAGTAAGACGCAAAGTTACAATGCACATGACTTAGTTATGTGAAAATGCTTATATTAGATTCTTATTTAATAAGTTGTTAGTTTTATAGTGGCTTTTAATTAATTCCTTTAGAGTATGCGTAATTCCCAAATACTTACTTTTTTACTTTTGATCAGTTCCTTTATGTTATTTTCCCAAACAGCGCAGATAGTGGTGCCTGGTGATGATAATGGAGGTAATGGTTATCGATTTAATGGATGTGCTGTAATATCAGTAGCAGATTCTGGAGGCCGTTCTGGTAACTATGGCAATAATGAAAACAGCCTTGCAACTTTTTGTCCAGACATTTCCACAGATCAGATACAACTCGATATTCAGACCTTAGATCTAGCTGCAGGGGATGTGTTGACGATTTATGATGGTGATAGTACTTCGGCTCCTGTATTATTTACAGGAACTGCTGGAGATGCCGCTCCAGGATTACTGCAGGCAACTAATGCTACACCTACCGGTTGTCTAACTTTGACATTTACTTCGAACGGATCAGGTACTGCTAGAGGTTTTTTCGGACGACGTAGTTGTTTTAATCCATGTCAAGCCATATCTCCAACCGTGGTGACTAACCCGCCAATGGATGGTGATGGAATTGTTAGGATTTGTCAAGGTGATACGGTAGACTTTAATGGTTCTGCTGTTTTTAGCGATGATGCTTCTGGTGCAGTTTATACCTTTGACCTAGGTAATGGTAATGGGGAGGTTGTTGGGCCAAATCAATCTGAAACTTATTCACAACCTGGAGTTTATTATGTTCAATTTACAGCTACGGACAATCAAGGTTGCTTTGATCGAGTTGAAAATGATGTGATTGTTCAAGTTAGTACTGACCCTGATTTTACCGGTACAAGAGCAGAGGAAAGCAATTTATGTTTTGGAGAATCCACTAATTTAATAGGTCAAGTTGCCACTACTGATTTTACAGTGGATATTGCTCCGCCCGTGGCAGGGACTACTTTTCTGCCAGATGGTGTAGGAGTTTCATACAGAACTTGTGTTACCGTTGATGGTTTTCCGAATGGGGCAATTTTAACAGATGCAAGTGATATTGCCGGAATTTTTGCAGTAATCGAACATAGCTGGACGAGCGATCTCGATATAGAAATCACTTCTCCTAGTGGACAAAACATTTTCCTCTTTGCCAGAACAGGTGGGGGGACGTTTTTTGGAGAACCCATCGATGATGATTCGAACTTAAATCCTGGAATTGGATACCGGTATAATTTTACTGAGAGCGGTTCAGCAACAAGAACTCTAGGAGCAACGGCAAATGCGACAGGTGGAGGGGTTTCAATACCGCCTGGTGATTATTTTCCAGAAGACAGCTTTGTAGGATTAGTAGGAAGTACACTAAATGGTGACTGGTGTATTACAGTGACGGATTTCTTACCAAGTGACAATGGTTATATTTTTGAGTGGGGAATAGAATTTGCTCCAGGTGTTTTGCCTCCAGAAATTTCGTTTCAACCAAGTGTGGCCAGTACGAGATGGTTACCAGATCCTACAATAGAAGAAATTAATGGAGAGACGATAACGGTAAGGCCTGATGTTACTGGACAAACGTGTTATACCTATGAACTCATTGATAGTTTTGGTTGCGAATATTTCAGAACGGTATGTGTAAATGTCGAACCTGAAATACCTACTGGTACTCCAAACAATTATACATTCTGCTCCAATTCAACCACTACCAGTATTGATTTGACTCAAAATGATACTGCTCTTCTAGCAGCCTTAGATCCTGCCACCCACACGGTATCCTATTATTTGACCGAGGAAAATGCATTTGATCAGCGCAACGCATTAACTAATGCAGACAATTATCCTGTACCGTCAACTACGCAAATCATCTATGCAGCGGTATTTGATCAAAATGCGGGTTGTGCTGATGTTCAGCCTATTGAAATTAATATTTTCGACGTAGGCGATATTCAAGTAGCTGATCTAGAAGTGTGTGAGGCGCTGGTTGGGTATAACCTAGAAGATTATATTAGAACTTCTGCAGGATTAACAGGTAGCTCAGATATCTCAATTACCATTCATGATAATCAAAATGATGCTGATACTGGAGCCAGTGAACGGTCAGATTTATTTATATATGATCAGGCAAGTGGCACTGTTGAGATTTTCGTAAGATTTGAAAGTACAGTAAATACTGCTTGTGCGGCCACTGATTCTTTTGAGATATCGGTAACACCTTCTGTTACTTCTCGTATTTTGGATGATTTAGAGCAATGTCAAAACCCAGATGGCACTCCAGTAAGTTTTGATCTTGAAGATCAAGATGTAGCAGTTTTAAATGGAAGTTCACCATCAGATTTTACAATCACTTATCACGATAGTCTGGATGATGCGATGAATGACCGAGATCCCTTGCCATTTATGGATTATGAGGTCTCGTCGATAGAAACTATTCATGTAAGAATTGAAAGCCAAATCAACCCTACTTGTTATACACTTAACTCATTTGATGTTGTTCCATTCGAATTACCTGATCTTGCAACTGCTCCAGACCTAATTGAAGACGATGATCTTTCAGGTGATAATGTTGAGATATTCAATTTAACTGATAATGAAGTGGCCATAGCAGCAAACCTTTCAAGTTTTAACTATTCCTTTACATACCATGCTTCGCGAAATGCCGCAGAAGTAGGAACTCCCGAAATTCAAAATCCAACAACTTATCAGAATATAAATTTAAGCGATACGATATACGTGAGGGTGGAAAACACAATTACAGGTTGTTATAGTATTACAGAATTTGATGTTATCGTAAACCCTTTACCAGATCTAGGTGTACCAATAGACTTAAGTGAATGTGGAGACCTGACGCAAGCACAAACCATTTTTACTCTATCAGAAAATACCTCAAGAATAGAAGACGGTCGAAATGATGTTTTAATAACCTACCATGATTCATTTCAAAATGCTGAAGCTGGAATAGATGATCTAGACGATCAGAGCTACCCCGCCAGCTCAACTCCACAAACGGTATTTTATAGAGTGCAGGCTACAAATGGAACGGTTTTCAATGTTGGTCAGTTTGATGTCATTACGGTTGGAGCACCTACAGCAAATCAACCTAGTGACATAGAAGCCTGCGCTGATGAAAATGGAGTTGCAACAGTTAACCTATCAGACCCGACTTTGGAATTGAATATCACTGGAGGGCAACCAGACGTGACCTTAACAATTTATGAAAATCAGAACGATGCTGATAACCTGACTGATGCATTGGGTGCTTCTTTTGAATTTTCCGGTGATACCACCTTAATTGCGAGAGTTGACGACGATAATTCAGAGTGTTTCAGCTTTACTACGATATCGCTCATATTTAATGAATTACCAGAGCTGACAACCGCACCAGCGATTGAGCTTTGCGATGATTTATCTGAAGATGGTATTGAAGTATTTGATTTGACGCAAAATAATACACTCATCACCCAGAATGTATCTGCGCCTAATTTGGCTATTTCCTATTATAGTGACCGTAATGCTGCTCTCAATGGAACTGGAACGACACTTCCAGATAATTATCCAAATGCAAATCCTAATCAAAACGAAGAAATATTCGTAAGAGTGGAGAACACAGATACGGGTTGTGCCAGCGTAACATCTTTTGAGATACGAGTGATTTCGATTCCAGGTCTTGGTAATCCTCAAGAACTTGTCGAGTGTGATCCTAGTGGTAATCAAGAGGCGGTTTTCGCTTTAAGCGAAAACACAGATGACATCATCAATGGACGCAATAATATTGTGGTTACGTATTATCAGGATAGGCAAGATGCTGAAGACGGAACTGACCCGCTTGATGAAAGCAACCATCAAAACATGGGTAATCCACAAGAGATTTTTTATCAAGTTCGCAATACGGATACTTCATGTTTGAATGTAGGTAGCTTTTTCATTAGAACGGTAGATGCGCCTATAGCTATAATACCCATGCCCCTAGATGACGAATGTGATACAGGAAACGGTACGGCAACAGTTGATTTAACACAGGTTACGGGACAGGTGACAAATAATACTCCGGGATCTACCTTAAGCTTTTACGCAAATCAAGATGATGCGGATCTTATGGTAAATGCATTAAACGCTACTTCTTACGAGTTTGATCGTGATCAGACTATTGTGATAAGAGTTGATGCAGATAATACCGAATGTGCAAGCTTCACTACCGTAGATCTGGTGTTTAATGAGCTACCAGCTCCTATACTGGATGACGAGTATCGACTCTGTGTAGATGTAGATGGAAGCCTAATAAATGGACCAGTTCCACTTGATACAGGTCTGAACAACACAGATTATACTTTTGAATGGAGTCTAAGCGGGAATATTATTGCTGGCGCAACGAGTTCAATTTACAATGCTACAGAAGAAGGTGATTATTCAGTTCTCGTTACTGATATCATGACGCAATGTCAACAAAGTGAAACCACCTTTGTGCGCGAAAGAGGAGTCCCAGAAATTTATGATATACAGGTGACAACGACCCCTTTTGATCTTACACACAATGTGATTGCAACCGCCCAAGGTCCAGATGAATACTGGTTCAGACTTGATGATGGTCCTTATATCTATACTGGCTTGTGGGAAGATGTACAGCCTGGTCCGCATACGGTAACTGTTGCTGAACGCAGTGGTTGCGGAGAGATCGTTGAGGAGATATTTGTTTTTGGCTACCCAGATTTCTTTACGCCAAACGATGATGGGTATCACGATACCTGGAACATTGTAGGGGGTGATCTCTTACCAGGAACGACCTTAAATATCTTTGACCGTTATGGTAAACTCATTGCCAATATCGATCCTTCTGGACCAGGTTGGGATGGAACTTTCAACGGTGAGCAATTGCCTAGTACAGATTACTGGTTTGTGATAAATTATGAAGTCGATGGCAGAACCGCCGAGGCAAGAGGACACTTTGCTATGAAGCGATAATTTTAAACATTAGGTAAATCAAAAAGGGCTTTTCCATTTTGGAAAAGCCCTTTTTGATTCCATAAAAGTCTATAACAACTATTTTCTAGTGATGACTTGTTTACTCATTTTGACTATATTCTCAGCGTTGAGACCATATTTCTCCAAGAGCTGCTCTGGAGTACCACTCTCACCAAAAGTATCTTGAGTAGCCACAAATTCTTGCGGAGTAGGTAAGTGCTGTGCAAGAGTGCGGGCAACGCTTTCTCCCAGACCACCTAGGTAGTTGTGTTCTTCGGCGGTTACGATGCAGCCCGTCTTTTGAACAGACTTGATAATGATTTCCTCATCAAGGGGTTTGATGGTGTGGATGTTAATTACATTTGCTGAAATTCCAGCTTCGTGAAGTTGTTTTGCAGCTTCAAGCGCTTCCCACACTAGGTGTCCAGTCGCAACGATCGTTACATCATTTCCTTCTTGTAATTGTACACCCTTACCGATTTGAAAATCATCATTTTCAGGAGTGAAGTTAGCAACTTTAGGTCGCCCAAATCTTAGATAAACAGGCCCTTCGTAATCAGCAATAGCAAGCGTTGCATTCTTGGTCTGGTTATAATCGCAGGTATTGATAACCGTCATTCCTGGCAACATTTTCATAAGGCCTATATCCTCAAGAATCTGGTGTGTCGCACCATCTTCACCTAGAGTAAGCCCGGAATGCGATGCACAGATTTTTACATTTTTGTCTGAATAGGCGATGCTCTGTCTGATCTGATCATAAACTCTTCCCGTAGAGAAGTTTGCAAAAGTTCCCGTAAATGGAATTTTACCACCTATAGTAAGACCTGCTGCGATTCCCATCATATTGGCCTCAGCGATTCCTACTTGGAAAAAACGCTCTGGATGATTTGCCGCAAAGTCATTCATTTTAAGCGATCCCGTGAGATCTGCACACAGCGCCACAACATTTTCATTTTTCTTTCCCAGCTCGGTCAGTCCCGCACCAAAACCAGATCTCGTATCCTTATTTCCTGAATTTGTATATTCTTTCATCGTTTTTAAGCTTTTGGGATTAGTAGTCACCTAGAGTTTCTGGATTCTGAGCGAGTGCCTCTTCAAGTTGCTCATCATTTGGAGCTACACCATGCCATTTGTGAGATCCCATCATAAAATCTACTCCATTCCCCATTTCTGTATGCAGTAGTATGCATATAGGTTTACGCTTTCGCGAAAGCGAGATCGCCTCACGCATCCCTTCAATAATCGCCTCAACGTTGTTACCATCTTTGATCCTTAAAACGTTCCAGCCGAAGGCTTCAAATTTTGCCTGAAGATTGCCCAAATCAAGGACTTGATCTGTACTGCCATCAATCTGCTGGCCGTTAACATCAATCGTGCAAATCAAATTGTCCACATTATTTGCAGCCGCATACATCACAGATTCCCAGATCTGACCTTCTTGCAACTCACCATCTCCGTGTAGTGAGAAAATAGTTTTGTCATCATCATTAAGTTTTTTTGCAAGGGCAGCACCTATGGCAACGCTCATGCCTTGCCCTAGAGATCCGCTCGCGATACGTATTCCAGGAAGTCCCTCGTGAGTAGTGGGGTGGCCCTGCAAACGAGAGTCGAGCTTTCTAAAGGTTGCTAATTCTTCTACTGGGAAGTAACCATTTCTCGCTAACACACTATAAATTACTGGTGAGATGTGACCATTTGATAGAAAGAATAGATCTTCATTTTTTCCGTCCATGTTAAAACTGGGGTCGTGGTCCATAAACTCGCAGTAGAGCGTCACAAGAAATTCTGCACAGCCTAGGGATCCTCCTGGATGCCCACTGTTTACTGCATGCACTTGTCGTACAATGTCACGCCTTACTTGCGTGACCATGTCTTTTAATTGCTGTATATCAGCCATTTAAGTAAGTTTTAAAGCTGCCGTAAAGTTATGGCTACCTACAGCGGTGTGCCAAATTACTCCTCTCTTTTTATTAACTTATTTAAAAGGTTTGTGAACATATTAGATTTTGCTTTAGGCTACAGGCTGAATGCTGTTAGCAGCTTACTCTTTGTACTTCGCTATTTGTCGTGAGATTTAGCGCTGGGACCTGTAATGGAAATAATGTCACCGCTGTATGTAGGTTGTTTCTCTATATTCAATTCGAACCAAGCTTTGATATTTGCCAGCCACTCGCGTCTTTTCAAGCTATTGTTTGCTGAGTATTCCCGCATATCTGCTTCAAACCCTTGAGCTTCAAGCCCTAGGTGGTTTGCAAGATAGACCGCTCTAGGGAGATGGAACTTTTGCGTGAAGATGACCGCATCATTTACTTCAAATACTTTTTTTGCCCTGAACATCGAGTCATAGGTGTCAAAACCAGCATGGTCTAAAAATATGACTGAGTCTGCCACACCTTTATTGTTAAGGTAGTCCTTCATGGCGTTTACCTCATCATAGTTTCTGGATCCATGATCACCGCTTAACAAGAATCGCTGAAATTTACCCGCTTTGTAGGCATTCAGCGCAGCGTCAACTCGATCTTGAAGAATAGGAGAGAGACTTTTGTCGGGTCTAACGCTAGCTCCCAATACAATTCCAGTATAAACGGGCTGAATACTGTCTATCTTTGAGTGCATGAGACCACGAGCAAATCTATTTACATGAAATTGTAGACCAAGGATCGTTAATACTCCTGCAATAAGAACAAAAACCAAAATGTTCAACAATCTTTTCATTTCCTAGTTGAGGCTATAGCGTCATCTATAGATAACGCTACTTTTTTGATGCAATTATAAGGATAAGCTATTTTAATAAAGGTTTATGCAGAGGGTATTTCCATAATTTTGAAAGTCAAAATTGTTTCAATTCAGTAATACAATTCATGGAAAATAAAATTCTTGAAGATCTTAAATGGAGATATGCAACAAAAAAGTTTGATCCAGATAAAAGACTAGATCAGCAGCACATCGATTTGCTGTCAGAATGTTTCAATCTCACAGCTACTTCTTATGGTTTACAACCTTGTAAAATGATGGTAGTGCGAGATCGCGACGTGCAAAATAGCATGGTTGCTGCCAGCTATGGTCAGCGACAGGTGGCTGACTGTTCAGCAGTATTAGTAATTTGTGTTCAAGAAGTAGATGCTGCCTACATCCAGAATTATTTCAAGCTCGTAAAACAAGTCAGGAATACTCAAAATGAGATCCTCAAACCATTTGAAGAATTTCTAGTGGATTCTTTTTCTAACAAAACAGTTCTAGAAATAGAGAACTGGGCGAGGAATCAGGCATACTTGATTTTAGGGAATTTACTTGCGGTTTGCGCTGCTGAGAGAATTGATTCCTGTCCCATGGAAGGCTTTGAACCAGAAAAGATAGATCAGTTGCTTAATCTTGCTGGTCAGGGTCTCAAAAGTGTATTATTGCTCCCTGTAGGTTATAGGGCAGAGGACGACTTCATGTCCACTCAAAAAAAAGTTCGCAAACATATTTCAGAATCTGTACTAAACTACTGATCGCTAAACTATACTGAGCTCAAGAACTTACTTATTTTTGCATCTTTAGAATCGATCATGAGTTTTTTTAAGAAGATATTCAATAAAGAAAAGAAAGAGACCCTAGACAAAGGCTTAGAAAAGTCTAAATCTTCTTTTTTTGACAAGTTAGGAAAAGCCGTCGCCGGTAAGGATAAAGTAGATGATGACGTTCTGGATGACTTAGAAGACGTGTTGGTTTCCAGCGATGTAGGTGTAGCCACAACTATTAAAATCATTGATCGTATTGAGGAGCGTGTAGCTCGAGATAAGTATCTAGGTACTTCTGAACTCAATAAAATCCTTCGTGAGGAAATTGCCGGATTGATGAGTGAAGTCAATCATGGAAACGCCACAGATTTCACCATTCCCGAAACTGAAGGTCCTTATGTAATTATGGTCGTAGGGGTTAATGGGGTAGGCAAAACAACCACGATCGGTAAACTCGCACATCAATTCAAACAAAAAGGTAAAAAAGTCGTTCTCGGAGCTGGAGATACATTCCGTGCTGCTGCTGTAGACCAGTTGGACATTTGGGCGAAAAGAGTAGGGGTAGATATTGTCAAACAAGCTATGGGAAGTGATCCTGCGAGTGTTGCCTTTGACACGCTTCAAAGCGCGGTAGCCCATAATGCTGATGTGGTTCTTCTCGATACTGCTGGAAGATTGCATAACAAGGTTAACCTAATGAATGAGTTGGGTAAAATTAAACGAGTGATGCAAAAGGTACTACCAGATGCGCCTCACGATGTGATGTTGGTCCTCGATGGCTCCACTGGACAGAACGCTTTTGAGCAGGCCAAACAATTTACCGCAGTTACAGACGTGAGTAGCCTAGCGATTACTAAACTTGATGGCACAGCAAAAGGTGGCGTCGTGATAGGTATTTCAGACCAGTTTCAAATTCCCGTGCGCTATATAGGTGTAGGAGAGGGGATGGATGATCTACAGGTTTTCAATAAAGTTGAGTTTGTGGACAGTTTCTTCAATAGGGTCTAGAGCTTAACTTACTTATATACTAACTACCATTAAGAACTTTCCAATTTTCAGTAGCACATCTCGAGCTTATTATCTCATGGGGTTGAGCTCGATAATGCTTTCTGTAATGAATGCGCTTGTCAAATACCTGGAAGGATTTAGTGCTTTTCAATTGATATTCATTAGATCTCTTATAACTCTGATCTTTATATCACTTTATTTAAAGCACAAGAACATCAACTTGATTGGGAATGAGCGCAAACTTATGTTGATAAGGGGTGTTTTTGGAACGATTTCTTTGTTCCTATTTTTTTACTCTTTGAAATTTCTCAATCTAGGGATCGCTACAGTCATAAGATATTTATCACCCGTTTTTGCTGCGGTTCTTGCCATCTTCTGGCTACGGCAAAAAGTTGCCGTGAAGCAATGGCTTTATTTTGCTATGGCATTTTTAGGCGTGGCACTTATTGAATTTTATCATGCCCAGATAAGTATTCTAGGAACTTTAATTGCTATTCTTTCAGCATTAAGTCTGTCAGTTGTGTTTGTTTCAATATCAAAAATCGGTAATCGCGATCATCCACTAGTGATTATTAATTACTTCATGCTGGTGGGAACTGTGAGTTGTGGAATTGCATGCCTGTTTCAATGGGTGTCCCCAAGCTTCACTGAACTGTTGATTATTTTGTGTTTGGTGATTGTAGGTTTGCTAGGGCAAATTTTCATGACGATGGCCTTCCAGGGAGCATCTCCAAAAAAGGTTGCCCCATTCAAATATTTAGAAGTTCTCTTTACCCTGCTGCTGGGCGTGACTTTCTTTTCAGAGGAATACGGTGTAATCGCAATACTTGGCGTTTTTCTCGTGCTAACCGGAATAATACTCAATACCCTTTACTTGAACAAAAAAAACCGTCTGCAACGATCTACAAATTGATAGAATTACTTCATTGCATCGGGACCCCAGTTCTTAAGAGCGTGATACCATGTACTATTTTCTACGTCATCGTTCGGCTTTTGTAGTGGATGGATCTTCTTGTGATAACCGCCCGCGGTCTCATTGATCTTGTCCCAGTTAACATCTGTGAAATTACTCTTGGTATTTATCTAAAATTTGAACAAGTTGTTTTCCAGCGTTATGGTCTACGGTCTCGTCACCATCAATTTCCTGACCTGCAGCCTTGGATTCGTCTGTTTCCAGCCAGTTTTCAGCTCGCTTTAGGTCATATTTTGCTTCTCTTGAAACTCGTTCCAGATTTCTTCCATGTCGTAATCAGCCACTTTTATTTTAAAGATTTGCTCGGGAATCATACCCACTGTTAGAGTGGCATTAATTAACGAGATGTTGATGTGGTTTACGCTTTCGCGAAAGCGTAATAATGACACACCATGAAAATCTTATCAAAAGTCGGGAAGTTAAATGTCAGTGTTAAGACTGCCACTTGGGGCTGAAGTATGTGGAGCGACCACCTACTTTTATCTTCTTGATTTTTCCTGACGTGTGAAAACAATCGGCTCCTTCCTTGCGACGGTGGATCATGAACTCCTCAGGGAAATGTGAATAATGGGCCTCAAGCTCTATCGCGGTCTCAATAACGTGATGCATTTTTTTAAAAACCAATTCAATTTCATCAGGAGACAACTCGTTTACTTTATTTTCTGGATGTATCTTGGCTTGATATAGAATATCATCTGCCATCCAGTTGCCTATACCAGCACAGATACTCTGATTCATGAGAATGTTTTTGATGCTCGTTTTGCGACCATTTATACTAGTCTGGAAATCTTCTAGAGTCAGTTCTCTAGCATCTTTGCTTAAATCGTGCTTTTCCCGGTAATCTTCAATATTTTCTGTAAGATCCCACCAGCCGAACTTCCTTTTATTCTCAAAAGCAAAATGATAATCATTCTCAAACGCAAGCATGATATGACCGAATTTGGGGCGATCGTCCACATCATGAAAATAATTGGGGCGACCCGTCATCCCGAAATGCATGACCAGCACCCGATCTCCCGAAGTTTTCAGAAACAAGTACTTACCTATACGTTCAGTTCCTGTAAATTCTTCACCGATCAAATGTTTCTTGAAGGTAGGTAAGGTCATTTTAAGCAAACGATCATCCCTACAGTCCATCGCTACAATCTTTTTATGGAGAATGGTAGCATTGATATATTGCTGGTAACCGTGTACTTCTGGTAATTCAGGCATGAGAGAGGATTACTTTTCTAATTCTTCCTCAATGGCAGACTTTAAAACATCAATACTTCCCGGACCAAAACCTGCCGCCGCGTAACTCACTTTTGCATCTTTACCGATAACGATATGCGTAGGGTAGGCTGTAACATTATAAGCGGCAGCAAAGCGTCGACCTTCAGCAATAATATTGTAATTGAATTCTGTTTTAGATAAAAATGAGGTAAGTTGCTTATGACGGTCTGTTGCTACACCTAGAAATACTACTTCTTCATCTTCATTCTCTTCTACTAATTCATTCAACTCAGGAATTTCTTTTCTACATGGAGGACAGCCAATAAACCAAAAATTGATAACCACTACTTTCCCTTTGAGCTCGTCCATAGAGTATTTATTGCCCTCAAGATCTTCCAGCTCAAAAGGTTTTGCATCGCTTCCTACTAGACTGGAAGGGTCTTGCATTTGAGCCTGTTCCCTTTGCTGTTTCATCATAGCTCGCTCTTCTGGTGTACTCTTTCTAAGCAAAGCGACAACGACGACTCCTTCTTCATTTGCATAAGCATCAGCTCCATAATCGCCACTAGCCAGCTTTGACACAAGCTCATTTTGAGAGAGCAATTGTCTTTGCATGCCGTAGAACTTTACATTTTGAATCTTAATCTGATACTTGCCGCTACCCATTTGTTCCTCAGAGAGCTTCGTGAGTTTACTTAACTCAGTATCAGTGATTTTTTCTGAATCATTGCCATCGCTTTGTGCAATAGATAGACCTCCTGCAAGAAATAAAAAGATGGCGATGAGGGTTTTCAAGATGTTCATGTAGCAAATTTAGATTTATAAAGGTAAGGCAATGTAATTAGAATATCTGTAGATCATCTCATAACTGCCCATGCCACCTTGTAGAAAAAATCATGCCAGCTGGATCTCCTCAATGTGTTGCTGGATATGATCGGTCAGGTCAGGTTGAACTTGACATTTTTGTGCGTAAGATCGCCACTCCATAACTACATTTTTGATAGAGCTTAAGATTAGCTCAGGTTTTTTAATGTTCATGGACTTAGCCACTTTCAGCATATCTTCCTTAATAAAGTTTTCTCTTTTGCCATTGATGCTTAGAGAGTGTTTACTTACCCAAATACTTTTAGGGTCATAAGCAAAGCAAATATCGTAAGCGGGACTCAATTCCCAGCGGCCTCTTTGTTTTAAAAGGAATGAAAAATTCTTGGTGTGATCGTCACAATTTCTAGCAAGTACATTAAAAACCATTCTTCTGAACATTTCCTCTGCATCTGGGTACGGTAGTCGCAAAAGACGCATGGTTTGAAAAAGCTGCTCGTAGCTATATTCACCTACTAGATTATAATCGTAATGATTTATGGCACACAAGGTTTGCATGTGATGTTTTGTGTTGTTTGCCTCTCGATCAAATCGTTGCGTCATGAAATGTGCTCTTCCGTTTTCTTCCAGAAGTTGAGAAGGCATCATATTTATGCCACAGTCTTTTGCCATAAGGTAATAGGCTATTTCTACACGACCATATCCCTTACTGGTTCCAAATTGTGCAGCATCTACACCATCTAGTTTTATGAGATAATGATAAAATCCTGCAGGTACGTCAGTCTGTCCAGATTTTACCTCGCCGGTAGATGGGTTGTAAGCGATAATTGCTTTTGAACGAGCTCCACCAGCTGAAGTTCCCAGTGTCAAAATCCTCTTCACTGCCTCCTCAGTCTCGTGGTTGATGTTTTCAGAAAAAGAGGCGCGCTCACGTAGCATTTGAGCGGCAATGTTGACCAAATGATCCACAGAGACATCAAAAAGATCCTGTTTTCTATGAGTGCTGGGTTCAAATTCCAGAGCTCCCATACCACGCTGACCTATAAAACATAAGGTTTCCACTGGATTCATGTCGTTTTCTGGTCTCCCTTGCTGAGCGAGCCATGACTTGATCAAGCGATTACCGTATCGATCAGGTAATACATCTGCAAGAAGTCCCGGTAACCCTTTGAAGGTGTCAAGCTGCGTGTTTTTTGCGCGCAATTGGGGGAATTGATAGATCCTGTTTTTTTGCAATGGCATGGTAAGGGGCGCGACCTCGATCCCTCGCTCCACAAATTCAGGAGTGTATTCAAAATTTGCTAGCTGGCGATCATCATCCCAGCTTACAGCTGCAATACGTTCTCCCCATAATCTAATGTATGCCGTCTTCATTACCAGTCGCTTTTTAAAGGATCATCTGTGCCTTTCTTTTTTCTAACTCTATAGCGCTCCTGAATATCTTCTTCAGCGACTTTCAAAGGACTCACCACTTTCTCATACCTCAGTTCAGAAAGAGTTTCCAGTCGATCTAAAGCTCTCAATATCTTGATCAGAGTTTCTAACGTAGGCGACGTGCCACGTTCTATCAAACTTAGTGTACTGCGACTTATTCCCGCGCGCTCAGAAAGCTCCTGCTGTGAATATTGTTGATCAATTCTACTCTTTCTAATAAACTCGCAAATAAGTGATAGAATCTTTTCATCTGTAAGAGCGTATAAATTTATGTATGATGGATTACGCATAAATGCATATTTTTCTGCTTAATGCATCAAATATAATACATATTATAAATTTGATTTATTGAATGATATAAAGCGCATTAAATCACCAATAGTGGTTTAATGCGTATTAAGTCATGCTATTTGCGCCCCATTTGGATGGTTTATTTAAGAAGAGAGTTCAAATATCCAATATCAATATTTGAAATAGCTAAGGACTGATTCTCTGGTTGTGAAAATCTCCATTGGCGCAGAAGCTTAGCTTTACCTGGTTAAGCATTTCCGAGAAAATCTTTAGGATCAGAGAGCAGGCTGCCCTTATGAAACCAAATCGCACAATGGTTCTTGAAACCAGCCAGACCCACTAGATTAGTTCCATTGTACGTGAAACAGGGAGCTCCCCACTTAATATGCTCTTCAAAAGGATGTTTTTTTATCTGCTCACAAATCAGAGATAGATGTTCTTTCCACTTAGGGTGGAGCTCAATGTACTCAAATACGTTGGTGACCTTTGCTTTCAATATGTAGTTTTTTAAGACCGTCTTATGCGATAGGATTTGAATGCATGCGATTTACTCATTTCTATTATACACACAATGATCGGAATGCATAGTAACAGGGTTGCAATAAAACTAAAATGAAATACCGATAAGGCACTAATGATTATTCCAGCAGAAATACCTGCAAGTATTATGCGGTTGTCCACATCAGCACTTATGCGATTAATATATTTACGATTCACGGTCGCGCAAGAATTACAGGTGATAGTGATTTGATCACCCATTTCTTTATGAAGTTCTCCTCTAGTAATTGTACTCAATTTTAACTTGAGCGTTTTTTTTGCATGAAGAATAGAGTGTTGTTAAGATCATTATAGGTTGATTAGATCATGTTTTCAATAGCGATTCAAGATTTGAGGCAAGGTTCACTCTTCTTCACCACTATCGTCAGTTCCGCCACCTACTTGCTCTGCTTTCTCTAGAGAGATTTCAGGTAGTGCATCTGGGTCATCCATCTCTTTTTCAGAATAATCATCTTCATCAAAAGCGTCCATTTGCATGCTTAGGCGTTTTGATATTTTGACTAAGTACTTTGTGTCTGCTGTGGTAACTTCAACAGCTTCAATAGTTTCGTATTTATGGTTTTTGAAGGAAATGATATCATCATCTCCATAACCATCAGGGTATTTCTCTACAAGGAGTTGAAGAACTTCTGGGGTTAATTTCTTGTAATCAACTATAACGTTTCTCATGTTTTGCAATTTTCTTTAATACCGAAATTATAGATTTTAAAACATAAAATACAATCTGATCAAAATAATTTTACCTGATCCTGACAATCATAATGTTATAGTAACTCAAAAGCTTTTTTGATTTGCTGCGCTTGAAGGTGAACATCGGTTTTGAAAGTTCCAATTTTTTCTAGCAGTACAAAACGTATTTGTCCGTTCACGTTTTTCTTATCATGGCTCATAATATCAATCATTTCATCTACTTCAGAATCACTAAATGAAGCCGATAGTTCTAAAGGTTGATACCAGTTTTCTATCTCCTCAAATTCAGCCCTCGATAACCCAGAATGTTTTGTACTCAAAAAACTCTCTAGATAAATGCCTATGGCTATAGCCTCACCATGTAATAAATTCACATGTTTATCACTACTTAGACAATAAGACTCGATAGCATGTCCTATGGTATGCCCATAATTGAGTGCTTTACGAGCACCTTTTTCAGTGGGATCATCCTGCACAATACCACTTTTGATCTCAACGGAGCCATGGATGAGGGAATCAAATCGATCTGTATAATATTGACTATTGATTAACAGCATTTTTTGCCAGTAATCTCGATCTGCTATAAGACCGTGTTTAAACATTTCTATACTACCATTACGCAAATGCTTTTTAGGCAGCGTTTGTAAAAAGTTAGTGTCAATGAGTGTCATTACTGGCGGCTGGATCACCCCTACCTGATTTTTGAGATGACCTAGATCCACACCATTTTTGCCTCCTATGGCGGCGTCAACCATTCCTAGCACCGTAGTTGGGATATGTATAAAATCGATTCCTCTCTTAATGGTAGAGGCTACAAAGCCGCCCAGATCAGTGACTACTCCACCACCCAGATTGATCATCAAGCTTTGCCTATCACAGCCCAGCTCAATCATGGCTGCCCAGACCCCACTACAGGTCTCGATATTTTTAAATTCTTCACCAGCATCTATCTCGATCACCTCAATACGTGCACTGGTTTCTAGCATAGGCATAAAATGCGGGTAGCAATGCTCCATAGTGTTGCTGTCCACGAGCAAAAAAATCACGCTGGGTGCTTTGTCAGCTATATATGTATTCAGTTCTTGATAAGCCCTTTCATCAAAGTGCGTGGTACTGTTTGAGGTAATTATGCTATCCATGATTTATAAGGTGTTACGCTTTCGCGAAAGCGTAATTATTTTCCATCTCTCACGACCTAATCGTGCTCGTCAAAAGTAGGCAGTACCTCATTATTCTCAATCCTTTGCGTAATATATTTGTAGCATGGCAGAAAACCCCTTTAATAATACTGAAAACGCCTTTTCACTCAAGTCTGATGCAGAGTTGAGAAAGTCTCACTTCATTTTTACGATGATGGGAAAACCCTGGTTGGTGAATTTTGGTTCAAAGGCAACAATGGCGGCGCTCAAACTTAGGTTGCCTGTTAATAAACTGATCAAGAATACGATTTTTGAGCAGTTTTGTGGGGGCACGACTGATGAGGAGTGCATGCCTTTAGTTGGAAAAATGTATGAAAAGGGAGTGAGTTCCATACTCGATTATAGCGTAGAGGGAAAAGAGGATGAGGCCGACTTTGACAACGTTGTAGGTAAGAAGCTTACCCTTATTCATGGGGCAAGTGAGCATAATGCCTTACCCTTTGAGGTAGTGAAGCCTACAGGAATAGGTAGGTTTGAGCTTTGGCAAAAGGTGTCTTCAAAAGAGAGGCTTACAGAAGATGAGCAACTAGAGTGGGGACGTATCTATAATAGAGTTGACCTTCTTTGTAAAACCGCAGCTGATAGTGATATCGCGCTGCTCTTTGATGGTGAAGAGTCCTGGATGCAAGATGCGGCAGACGAGCTGATCCAGGAGATGATGTCTAAATACAATAAAGAGCAGGCATACGTCTACAATACTATTCAGTGCTATCGCCACGATAGGCTGGAATATGTGAAAAAGCTTTACAAAGATGCAACTGAAAATGATTATCTGATAGGTGCCAAAATCGTGCGCGGTGCGTATATGGAAAAGGAGCGGGAACGCGCTGAAAAGATGCGTTATCCCAGCCCGATTTGTAAAAACAAACAAGCTACCGACGATATGTTCAATGCGGTCATGCATTTTATACTCGACCGTCTGGATCGTATCAAACTCTGTATAGGCACGCATAATGAAGAAAGCACGCTCGCTGCGATGCAAGTACTTAAAGAGCGTGACATTGATCCAAAAACGCCAGATGTTTGGTTCGGGCAGCTTTATGGAATGAGTGATAACCTTACTTTCAATCTGGCTGCATTGGGACACAACACATTTAAAATATTGCCTTTTGGTCCTATTAAAGATGTAATGCCCTATTTGATTAGAAGGGCGCAAGAAAATACCTCAGTCGCCGGTCAGGTAGGACGGGAGCTAGCCTTGATCAAACAGGAAATGAAGAGGAGGGGGATTTAGAACTTGAATTTGAAGTTGAAGTCGAACTTGAAGTTGAAGTCGAAAACAAAAACAAATTTCAAGAGATTTTTGAAATCATAGCCCCTTGAGACGATGCATTGAGCGGCGTCGAAATGCGTTTGGGGTGTAACCAAAAATTACTTTTTCAAAACCTCCTCAACCCTCAAAAACCGATCGCAATTTTGCACCCATAGGGCGGTATTTTTAAGTTCTTGTCTACCAGATACGTGGTAAAATTTGCAGGGCATGGTGTCTGTATGGGATTTTGAGAAATCCACGTCACCGTACTTAAGGATCATTTGAATGCTCAAAGTATCGAGTTCTTGGTTTTTGAGCATTTCGCGTACTTCTGGAGATAGTCTAACAGATTTTCTCTGGAAATCAGAAAGCACACGATCTTCGGGCAGCCAGGTGCATTGCGTGCGTTTACCAGTTAGGAAAAAAGCAAGGAATACCAATCCTATCGCAAAACCTCCCATATAATAACCTAATCGCTGTCCGAATTTCATCCTGAATCTCTTTGACTTTTAAAAGATCAGCAAATTTACGTCGCTGCTAGGTATGTCAAACCATTGCCCTATAGATTTATTTGTTAGGATGCCATGGTATAAATAAACTCCGCACTTGAGACCTTTATCCATACGTATCGCATGCTCGATGCCTCCTTCCTCAGCAATTTTCAAAAGGTAGGGCGTGAACATATTGCTCAAGGATATAGAAGCTGTTTTAGAATATCGACTGGGTAAATTAGGTACGCAGTAATGGGTCACTCCCAGTTTTGTGAAGGTAGGTTTGTCGTGGCTGGTAATTTCACTAGTTTCAAAACAGCCTCCCATATCGATACTCACGTCGATGATCACGCTGCCTTCTTTCATATTCTCAACCATAGTTTGAGAGACAACGACTGGAGCACGGTTTTCGCCTGCAAGCGCACCAATGGCAACATCACAGCGCATCAGAGCTTTGAGTAAATATTTAGGTTGAATCGTAGAGGTGTACAGTTGCTGGCTCACGCGCGTTTGTAAATTCCTCAGTTTTGAAATGCTGTTATCAAAAACGCGCACACTCGCACCAAGTCCCAAAGCGGTTCTGGCGGCAAATTCCCCAACCGTTCCAGCACCTAAAATCACAACCTCAATAGGAGGGACTCCCGTAATATTCCCAAATAACTGACCAGTTCTATTTTTTCCAGACGACAAGAGTTCAGATGCGATTAAAACAGAAGCGATACCAGAAATCTCGCTCAGAGCATTCACTGCCGAAAACCTTCCTTCATCATCAACGATAAATTCAAAGCCTAGAGCGGTAATTTTCTTTTTTGAAAGTTGGGTAAAGTATTCCTTGTTCCGAGTCTTCAGCTGGACAGTAGAAATTAAAACCGTTTGAGGTTTGATCAGTTTGATTTCTTCCAGAGAAGGCGGTGCTACCTTGAGGATCATTTGGCAAGAAAAAACCTTTGCGGTATCGCTGGTTAGTTCTGCGCCTGCTTCGTTATATTGTTCATCTGTAAAGCTACTGCCTTCACCAGCTCCCTTTTCAACAATAATGCGATGCCCGTGTGCAGTGAGTGCGGCGACAGCGTCTGGAGTGAGGCAGACTCTTTTTTCTTGATGCTGGGTTTCTTTTGGAATACCTATAAAAAGATCTTGCTTGTCTCTCATTATCTCAAGACGTTCTTCTTGAGGAATGAGCTCATCTTTTGTAAATGGTGAGGAAAGAGACATCATAAATCAGGTCGGGTTAGTTACCAGATTTAAATGTAAGAAAAATGAACGTATGCAGAGGCTTGAAATAATTTTGTTTTCGCTTTAAGCGAAAACGAGCCTTCTACGATCAGCGTCAACTATTTCAATCTCTACGACATGATGTTGATCCAGCAAATCCATGGCAAGTTCTGGCCACTCGATCAATTTCAACGCCTTTCGATCCAGGTAATCTTCCATGCCTATACCGTACAACTCTTCTTTGGACTCCATACGGTACAAGTCAAAATGCAAAATATCTTCAGATTTACCTTGATGCTCATTAACCAAACTAAACGTAGGAGAGGAGATTTCTCCCTCGACACCCAGTTCTTTACAAAGAGTCTTAATTAAGGTAGTTTTTCCCGCTCCAATGGGCGCCTTGAAGATAATTGTATCGTGAACCCGATTTTTTAGAATGGTTTCAGATACGTTATCAATTTCGCTTAAAGCGTAATTCATTTCCATATTATCGTGGATCAAAAACTGCAAAAGGGATCAACATCTCTTCAAGGGAAACTCCACCATGCTGGTAGGTGTTGCGGTAGTAGCTCACGTAGTGATTGTAATTGTTAGGGTAGGCAAAGAAATAATCACCTTTTGCAAAGATGAAGCTGCTGCTCATATTAATCTTAGGTAACTTGATGGTCGACGGATCTGTTGCGGCGACAACCTCTTTGTCCTCATAGGTAAGGCTGCGACCGGTTTTGTATCTCAAGTTCAAACTGGTGTTTTTATCTCCGATCACCTTGCTGGGCGTGGTCACGTTAATGGTACCATGATCAGTAGTTAGAATCAGTTTGAACCCCAATTCTTGAGCACGCTGAATGATTTCCAAAAGTGGCGAATTCTTAAACCAACTCAAAGTAAGCGAGCGATAGGATTTATCTGTGCTTGCGAGGTCTTTAATGACTTCCATTTCTGTTTTGGAATGCGATAACATGTCCACAAAGTTGTAGACTACTACCGTAAGATCGTTGTCTTTTTGTGATTTGAAATTTTCGGCCAGTTTGCGGCCTTTACTTTCACTTGTAATTTTATGATACTGGTGTTTGATGTTCAATCTTAACCTCTGCAATTGAGCCGTTAGGAACTCGTCTTCATGCATGTTTTTACCCCCTTCATCCGTATCATCCAGCCATAAATTAGGATGTCTCTTTTTCATATCTTCAGGCATCAGGCCTGAGAAAATAGCATTACGAGCATATTGAGTCGCGGTGGGCAAAATCGAGCTATAGGTTAGCTCTTCATTTTTCTTGTAGTGATTGTTGATAATGCTCTCAAAGACTTTGAATTGATCGTATCTCAGATTATCGATTACAACAAAAAGAACAGGTTGTTTCTCCTTAAGGTGAGGCATGACCTTCTTGCGGAATAGCTGGTGACTCATAATGGGAGAATCAGCCCCTTCTTCAAACCAGTCTACATAATTCTTATCGATGAATTTACTGAACTGCTGATTTGCCTCTGATTTTTGAGCCTTTAAAATCTCGAGCATACCGGTATCATCTATATCCTCGAGCTCCAGTTCCCAATATAGTAGGCGTTGATACAATTGCACCCATTCTTCATAAGAGTTGACCATGCTTAAGTCCATGGCGATTTTACGGAATTCCCGCTGGTAATCGCTTAAGGTTTTTGCATTGACTAATTTGGAGTGATCCAAGTTCTTTTTGAGCGAAAGCAGAATTTGGTTGGGATTGACCGGTTTGATGAGGTAATCTGCAATTTTAGAACCTATGGCTTCGTCCATTATATATTCTTCCTCACTTTTGGTAATCATGATTACCGGGAGCGTTGCCTGCTTTTCCTTAATTTCATGAAGCGTTTCAAGTCCAGTGAGTCCCGGCATGTTTTCATCCATCAAGACCAGGTCGTAGTTGACTTCGTCAATTTTTTCTAGTGCTTCAGACCCACTTATACAAGTATCGATGGTATATCCTTTCTTTTCTAAAAACATGATGTGTGGTTTCAGAAGGTCCACCTCATCATCTACCCACAATAATCTGATCTCTGCCATATAAGTATCTTTGTATTAAACCGCGCTCTGTTGAAAAAGCATAACAAACTTAAAATTTTAAACGATCCCATTTACGGATTTATTTCCGTGCCCAGTGAGGAGATTTATCAACTCATCGAGCATCCGTACTTTCAGCGATTGCGTCGCATCACACAAATGGGATTGAGTTATCTCGTTTATCCTGGAGCTCATCACACCCGTTTTCATCACGCCTTGGGATGTTTGCATCTTATGCAAAAAGCAGTCCAAGTGCTTCGCTCAAAAAGGGTTGCAATTTCTGATGCTGAGGAAGATGCGCTTTACAAAGCCATTTTGTTACATGACATAGGTCACGGCCCGTTCTCCCATGCACTTGAAAATAGGATCGTTAAGGACGTTTCCCACGAGGAGATTTCACTAAGTTTTATGGAGGCGCTCAACCTTGAGTTTAACGGAAGTTTAACCATGGCGATTCAAATCTTCAAGGGGAAATACCACCGCCCATTTATGCTGGAGCTTATCTCCAGTCAGCTTGATATAGATCGTATGGATTATCTCAAGCGCGACAGTTTTTATACCGGCGTGGCCGAAGGTAATATTAACAGCCAGCGACTAATTGCGATGCTCAATGTGATTGATGATCAACTTGTCGTTGAAGAAAAAGGGCTGTACAGCGTCGAGAATTTTCTCTCGGGCCGCAGGCTTATGTACTGGCAAGTGTACTTACACAAAACGGGAATAGGAGCAGAACATCTGTTGCAATCCTTTATTCAAAGAGCATTGGAATTAATTGCTCAGGGAATCTCCGTGTCGTTGCCAGATACGCTCAAATTTTTTCTTACCAGCAGAAATCTAGATTTCAAAAATGCTCGAGTTTTGGATCGGTTTGCACTTCTTGATGATTCCGATGTCATTATGGCACTTAAAATGAATCGCAATCACAAAGACTTTGTTTTGAGCGAATTGTCTAAAATGATTCTTGAAAGAGAGCTCCTGAAAATTAAGTTCACCAAGAAACAGACCAGTCCTGAAAAAGTGGAAAAGAAAAAGCAGAAACTTCAGCAGCAATACGGTATAAGTGATCATGAGAGTAGCTACTTTGTGTTTACTGGGCAGGTTACTAATTCCGCTTACGCGAAAGCGAAACCCATAAAAATCCTTTCCAAATCAGGAAAACTTACCGAATTGATCAAAGCAGGAAAAGAGGAAAGTTTCAAGGCGCTAGCAAATTCTGTAACAAAATACTACTGCTGCTTTCCCAAAATTAGGGATTGATATAAATTAGTACTTTTGCTCGCATGAAATTTAGCGTAGGTCAAATTGCAGAAGCCTTGAATGGAAAAGTGGAAGGAAATCCTGAAGAGGAGGTATTTACTTTATCTAAAATTGAGGAAGCAGAAAAGGGTAGTCTATGTTTTCTTTCAAATCCTAAATACTTCCATCACATCAGTACCACAGGTGCCACTGCGGTAATCGTAGATGATCAATTCAAATCAGAGGAAAAGCTCGACTGTACGCTCATTAGAGTAGATGATGCTTATGCAAGCTTCACTCAAATTTTAAAGATGGTGAATGAGGTGCGTTCCCGCAAAGAAGGAATCGAGCCTCAAAGTTTTATTCATGATACAGCTGAGTATGGTGAGTCTCTCTATCTTGGAGCATTTGCTTACGTGGGTAGTAATGTCAAATTGGGTAATCGGGTGAAAATTTACCCGCAAGCCTATGTGGGAGATAATGTGACCCTAGGAAATGATGTTGTCATTCAAGCTGGTGTTAAGATCATGCCTGACTGCATAATCGGTGACCGTGTGGTCATTGAGGCTGGCAGTATCATAGGAGCAGATGGTTTTGGGTATATACCTCAAGAAGATGGCAGTTACGACAAAATACCTCAAATAGGAAATGTAATCATTGGAAATGACGTGAACATAGGGGCTCTAACGACTATCGATCGCGCGACTATGGGTAGTACTGTAATTAAGGACGGTGTTAAATTAGATAACCAGATTCAAATAGGTCACAACGTAGAGATTGATAAACATACCGCCATTGCAGCCCAAACGGGCATCGCAGGTAGTAGCAAAGTCGGTAAATTTTGCCGCATAGGCGGTCAAGTGGGGATCGCAGGTCACCTTAAGGTTGGGGATAAAGTTGGAATCCAAGCGCAAAGCGGTATAGGAAGTAATATAAAAGATGGAAGTGCAATTCAAGGGTCTCCTGCCTTCAACATAGGTGATTATAATAGATCCTATGTGTATTTTAAAAATCTTCCAAAACTGGAAAAACGCTTAACTGATTTAGAGAAAAAACATTCATGATAGTAGAAGAATTCAAACAAACTACCATTGAGAATGAGGTGTCGCTTTCTGGAGTGGGACTTCACACAGGTCAAGAGGTGAAGCTTGTATTTAAACCAGCGCCTGCTGAACATGGCTACGCTTTTAAGAGAATTGACTTAGAAGGTGAGCCTGTCGTTGAAGCTCAAGCGGGCTTTGTGACAGATACAAAGAGAGGCACTACTTTAGACAAGAATGGTGTGCAAATCAATACCTGTGAGCACGTTCTCGCCGCCCTAGTCGGATTAGAAATTGACAATTGTCTCATAGAGATCGATAGTAGTGAGCCACCTATTATGGATGGTTCCTCAAAATATTTTATTGAGGCTATCTCTAAAGCTGGTATTAAGGAACTAGACGCGTTACGCACAGAGTTTGTAGTTAAAGAGGTTATATCATACCGTGATGAAGAATCAGGTAGTGAGGTCATGATTATGCCTAGCGACAAGTATCAGGTTACTACGATGGTAGACTTTGGGACAAAAGTTTTAGGGACTCAAAATGCAACGCTGGAAAACCTGAGTGATTTTAAAGATGAAATCGCAGATGCCAGAACCTTTAGTTTTCTTCATGAAATAGAAATGCTCTTAGAGCATGGCTTGATTAAGGGTGGAGATCTCAATAATGCGATCGTCTATGTAGACAAAGAGCTTTCTGAAAAAACAACGGAAAGTCTTAAAAAAGCATTCAATAAAGACAACATAACCATTAAACCAAATGGTATTCTGGATAATTTGACGTTGCATTATCCTAACGAGGCTGCTCGTCATAAGCTGCTAGATGTGGTGGGTGACTTAGCACTTATAGGATATAGATTAAGAGGAAAAGTGATCGCCACAAAACCAGGACATTTTGTGAATACCCAGTTTGCTAAAAAAGTGAGTAAGATCATTAAAAAGGAGATTAGGGATAACGTGCCAGTTGTAGATGCTGCAAAGCCTCCACTTATGGACGTTTGCAAGATAATGGATGTTCTCCCTCATAGGCCACCATTCCTTCTCGTGGATAAAATCCATGAGCTGAATGAAAAAACAGTAATTGGCTCTAAAGGAGTCACAATGAACGAGCCTTTTTTCGTAGGTCATTTCCCAGGTCAGCCAGTAATGCCAGGAGTGTTAATTGTTGAAGCGATGGCGCAAACGGGTGGTATTTTAGTATTGAGTACAGTTCCCGACCCAGAGAATTACTTAACATTCTTCATGAAAATGGATAATGTCAAATTTAAAAGAAAAGTTGTTCCAGGTGATATGCTCATATTTAAATGTGATTTAATTAGCCCTATAAGAAGAGGTATCGCCCATATGCAGGCATACGCATATGCAAATGGTACATTGTGTGCTGAGGCAGAACTTATGGCTCAAATTTCAAAAGTTAAAGAATGAATCAACCATTAGCATACGTACATCCTGGAGCAAAAATCGCTAAAAATGTAGTGATCGAACCATTCACTACGATACATAACGATGTAGTAATAGGAGAAGGTACATGGATCGGTTCAAATGTGACAATTATGGAAGGTGCTCGTATCGGGAAAAATGTAAATATTTTTCCTGGAGCGGTAATAAGTGCTATTCCACAAGATAAAAAATTTGAAGATGAGGATACGGTGACCATCATTGGCGATAATACCACAATAAGAGAATGTGTTACGATCAACCGTGGAACCAGTGATCGTAAAAAAACGGTAATCGGCAAAAACTGCTGGATTATGGCTTATTGTCACATTGCTCATGATTGTATCATAGGTGACCATTGTATATTTTCAAACAATAGCACTTTAGCAGGTCATATAACGGTGGGTGATCACGTTGTTCTTGCTGGTATGGCGGCTGTTCAACAGTTTTGTCAAATAGGCGCCCATTCTTTTGTTACTGGAGGTTCATTGGTTCGTAAAGATGTACCGCCCTTTGTAAAAGCCGGTCGTGAACCTTTGAGCTATGTAGGTATTAACTCAGTGGGATTGCGACGTCGTGGATTTGAACTTGAGAAGATCAGGGAGATTCAAGATATCTTCAGAATCCTATATCAAAAAAATTATAATGTCTCTCAAGCGGTGGATATAATCGAAGCTGAAATGAGCGCTACTCCAGAAAGAGACGAGATCTTATTATTCATTAAAAACTCAAAACGAGGTATCATGAGAGGATACATCGGTAGCAATTAAGAAATAGAAAAAATGGCTAGTACAAGTGATATCAGAAAAGGGTTATGTATAAGATACAACCACGATATATTTAAAATTATTGAATTCCTTCATGTAAAACCAGGTAAGGGTCCTGCTTTTGTTAGAACTAAGTTGAAATCAGTTACAACTGGTAAGGTTATAGATAATACATTTTCTGCCGGTCATAAGATTGAAGATATACGAGTAGAGACTCATTCTTTTCAGTATTTGTATAAAGAAGGCGATTTATATCATTTCATGAATCAAGAGAATTATGAGCAAATCACACTTCCAGAATCCTCTTTAGATGCGCCAGACTTGATGAAAGAGGGCGAAGTTGTGAGCATTCAAATAAACACTGAAGATAATTCTCCTCTTTCTGTAGATATGCCCCAGTACGTAGTTCTTGAAGTAACTGCTACTGAACCTGGAGTAAAAGGTAATACAGCTACTAATGCCACTAAACCTGCAACAGTCGAGACAGGTGCAAGAGTTAACGTTCCTTTATTCATTAATGAAGGGGATATCATTAGGATAGATACTGAAAAAGGTGCTTATCAAGAAAGGATGAAGCAATAATGGCAAAGAAGAAAGAAAGAACCCTAGAAGAAATTGTTGCCCTTGAGGCAAAAATTCATAATGAAGGTTCTCTGGATCGCACTAGAATACGCAAACTAAGAAGGCATGCGTTTTACTATTCATATCAGCGTGAGAAGAAGATTTTTGATCAATTAATTAAGGATACTTTTCATAATAAGAATATCCTTGAAATAGGTTCTCACAGCTGGATTTCTTGGATAAAGGATAGAGCTGTGCCTAAGAAATTGACTTGTATCAATATCAGCGAGAAGGAATTACAAACTGGTAAAGATTACGCTCCTAACGTATCCTACCCAGTAGAATTTCATCTCATGGACGCAAACAATCTCACATTTCCTGACGAGACTTTTGATGTTGTATACGGTGGCGCGATTTTACATCATCTAGATATTGAAATGTCAGTAGGCCATATTCATAGAGTGTTGAAGCCTGGAGGTAAGATTATTTTTCTCGAACCGTTGAACATGAACCCATTGTACAAACTTTGGAGAAAATTGAATCCAAAAGAGCGCACACCAGATGAGCATGCTTTAGTAACTAAAGATTTTAAATTTATAAGGTCAAAGTTCACTTTTGATCATTACTTTTTTGATTTTTTCAGTGTGTTCACAGGTTTTGCATCTCTAAAGATTTACGGCGATAAAAATTATGACAATTGGTTGAATAAACTAGGTCATAAACTCGATGTCAGTATCTCTAAAATTGACTTCCTACATCCACTCTTTGCTCGTACTATAATTTACGGTGAGAAAAAATAAAATTGAAATTCCCTAAACCACATACCTTAAAAGAAATTGCGACTATTATTAGTTGTGATTTTGTAGGAGCCTCTGATTTTCCAGTACTGGGAATGAATGAAATTCACGTGGTCACACCTGGTGATATCGTATTTGTGGATCATCCTAAGTACTACGATAAAGCTTTGGAAAGTGCAGCTACCGTAGTTTTGATCAATAAGAAGGTAGAGTGTCCCGAGGGAAAGGCTTTGCTGATCTCTGATGATCCTTTTCGCGATTTTAATAAATTAACGAGTTATTTTAAACCTTTTACCGCTTTCGCGAAAGCGGAACTCTCTAAAAATTCCATCCACAAATCGGCAATTGTTCATCCTAATGCAGTGATAGGTAACAATGTCAAAATAGGAGCAAATAGTATTATTCACGCCAATGTAGTCGTGGGTGATGATTGTATAATCGGCAATAACGTTATTGTACAGTCAGGTACGGTTTTGGGCGGAAACGCATTTTATTACAAGAAAAGAGAATCAGGATATGATCGCCTACTTAGTGGAGGTAGAGTAGTTCTTGAGGATGAAGTAGATCTGGGAGTCAATTGTACCATTGATAGGGGAGTTACAGGGGATACTATCATAGGTAAAGGTTCAAAGTTAGATAATCAAGTTCAAATAGGTCATGATACCGTTCTAGGCCAGCGGGTTCTCATTGCTAGCCAAACTGGAATAGCTGGATGTGTTGTAGTAGGAGATGATGTGACCATATGGGGACAAGTAGGGATCACAAGCGGAATCACAATAGGAGACAGAGCCGTTATATCAGCTAAGGCTGGTGTGAGTAAGTCTCTTGAGGGCGATAAAAGCTACTTTGGGATACCTGCAGATGATTTCCGTTCAAAGTATAAAGAGATCGCAAGCATTCGTAAAATTCCTGAGCTGATAAAGAGATTGGATGATTTTGCAAAAGATTAGCTTATAATCCATAAAAAGAAGTCATTAAAGGCTTGTCTGTACTTTGCAAACTGATTAATTTTATCAAAATTTTTTAAATGTCAGTAAAGGCAAAAAAAATCGTCAAAAAGTTTTTGGACTCAGACGTTTTTGTTAATAGAAATCTGTTTCAAGATTTTTTCCACAAGGAGTTGAAAGTCTTCTGGCACGCCAGCAGCGGTTATCGTGAATATGACTATAATGATTATCATAGATTGAGTCAATCTACCGCAAGTTTTTACGACAGTATGAGGTGTGAAATTTCCCACATGATCAGTGATAAGAATGAAGTTGCTGCTCGCTTCACTGTATTTGTGAAAACTATTGAAAACCCTAATGAGGAAGTTCCAGTAGGATATTTTATATCTATTTTTAAATTGGATGATGAAAAAATTGTTGAAATACATCAAACCAGTCATCCAAGTCAATATTAAATTCAGAAAAATTAAAATAAATTAAATGAGCGTTTTAGTAAACAAGGATTCTAGAATTATTGTTCAAGGTTTCACCGGTAGTGAAGGTACATTTCACGCCGGGCAAATGATTGATTATGGAACTAATATAGTAGGAGGTGTAACGCCAGGAAAAGGTGGTCAAGAACATTTGGGCAAGCCAGTGTTTAATACTGTTCAAGAAGCTGTTGAAAAAGCAAATGCTGATGTTACGATCATTTTTGTACCGCCCGCTTTTGCTGCTGATGCTATCAAAGAGGCCGCTGATGCAGGGATCAAAGTTATTATAACTATAACTGAGGGTATTCCCGTAGCTGATATGGTAAAGGCAGCAGATTATATTAAAGATAAAGATTGTAGATTAGTAGGACCTAACTGTCCTGGAGTAATTACACCAGAAGAAGCAAAAGTGGGTATCATGCCTGGTTTTGTATTTAAAAAAGGTAAAATAGGTATCGTTTCTAAATCAGGAACACTCACTTACGAGGCTTCTGATCAAGTGGTAAAACAAGGTCATGGAATTTCAACTGCTATTGGTATAGGAGGAGATCCTATCATAGGTACCACCACTAAAGAAGCGGTTGAATTATTTATGAATGATCCTGAAACAGATGCAATTGTAATGATCGGAGAGATAGGTGGACAGCTAGAAGCTGATGCTGCTCGATGGATTAAAGAAACCGGTAATAAAAAACCAGTGATTGGTTTTATAGCTGGTGAAACCGCTCCAGCCGGTCGTACTATGGGACATGCTGGTGCAATTGTAGGAGGTGCAGAAGACACTGCGCAGGCAAAAAAGGCTATCATGAAAGAGTGTGGCATCCATGTAGTGGATTCTCCAGCTGAAATTGGTAAGAAAGTAGCAGAGGTGCTAGGGTAACCCCCCTTATCCAGTACCTTTAATTTTATAATTATGAATCAAATAACCCTAAACATGGATACTGCAGTTAAAATGAAATTGCATTATCAAGAAGAGTATACCCGTACTCTAAAGAAGCTCAAAGAGCTTAAACAAGTACTGGATGACTTAAACGACGTCGATACTAAATCGATCACCTCTAACGCTGATGCTTTAACTACGCAGACTTTTACCTCTGCTGATAATTCAGAGACTGCCGAAATACCTCGACAAAAGCGCAAGTATAAGAAACGTGCTGGAGGAAAAAATAAATGGCAAAATTTTATTACCTCAAGGTTGAAGGCTACTCAGACTCCTTTGTCTTATGATGATATGACAAATCATGCCATTGCAATAATGAAACTAGACCCCTCTGATTTCAAGAAGACTCGCAGCAATATTGTGGCGGCAGCTTTTCAAATGCGTAAAAATCTGGGTGAAATTGATACCTATGCCATCAAAGGTTCTCGTACAAAATACATGGGCTTTACTGATTGGTTTGAAAGAGAAGGATTGCTCAAAGTGGAATACGCAGAAAAAATAAATCCTTAATGAAACTTTTAGAAGGTAAAAACGTAATTATCACCGGTGGAAGTCGCGGGATAGGAAAAGGTATTGTGCAGGTGTTTGCAGAACATGGAGCAAATGTTGCCTTTACATATGCCAGTTCTGAAGGTCCAGCCCTTGAGCTAGAAAAGCAAATATCTGCTATGGGCGTGAAGGCTAAGGCGTTTAAAAGTAATGCTGCCGATTATGACGATGCGCATAATTTTGTGAGTCAGGTCCTCGAACATTTTGAATCCATTGATGTGTTGATCAATAACGCGGGTGTAACAAAAGATAATTTGTTAATGCGCTTGTCAGAGGATGATTTTGACAAAGTCATTGAGATCAATCTAAAGTCAGTCTTTAACATGACTAAAGCTGTTCAACGCACCATGCTCAAGCAACGTAAGGGTAGCATCATCAATATGAGTAGCGTAGTTGGAATTAAAGGGAATGCTGGACAAACTAATTATGCGGCTTCTAAGGCCGGTATCATAGGTTTCAGTAAATCTGTAGCATTGGAATTGGGCTCACGCAACATAAGATGTAATAGTATTGCTCCAGGATTTATTGAAACGGAAATGACAGGAGCTTTAAATGAAGAAACAGTTCAAGGTTGGAGGAATGCTATACCATTGAAACGTGGTGGAACTCCTGAAGACGTGGCAAACGCATGTGTTTTCTTGGCGAGCGATCTTTCAGCTTATGTGACTGGGCAGACCCTCCACGTGGATGGCGGAATGCTTACCTAAATATTGATTAATGACCGTATTGTGGATACTCATTGCCGCTCTTGTGGCTGCTTTCATAGCTTTCTTTCAATACGGTTCATTTTTTTCTAAAAATAAAACTACCTCCTGGGGCTTCGGAGTTTTAAGATTCTTTACGGTTCTGACCATTCTATTACTACTTCTATTACCAGTATTCAGGTCAACAGAATATGAAACAGAATTGCCTAAGCTTATTATCTTAGCTGACGATTCTGAATCGGTAGAATATCTTTCACAAACTGATAATTTAAAGCAAGATTTCCGAGATCTGATTGCTAATAATGACCTCAGCGAGCGATTTGATGTGAATCCTTTTTCCTTTGATTCATATCTTAAACCCGCCAACTCTTTAACCTTAAGGGGTAAACAAAGCGATTTACAAAATGCCCTATCTGAAATTCTCAACCTTTATAAAGATGATCAAAAGGCGATCGTAGTTCTTAGTGATGGAATTCAAAATAGTGGAACTAGTTATGAGTATCTTAATCTACCAACTAACACAAAACTCTACCCGATAGTCTATGGTGATACCACAAGATATGCTGATCTTGAAATAACGCAGATCAATTTAAATCGGTATTCTTACCTCAATAATGAATTTCCAGTTGAAGCTATCGTAAACTATTCTGGAGAAGATCCCGTACGTTCACGATTCACGGTTTCTGAAGGGAATGAAATCTTATATTCTCAAGATCTAAGTTTTGGTGCAAATTCAGATTCTGAAATCATCAATTTTGAATTGAAAAGTACATCAGTAGGACTCAAATCCATGAGGGCTCAAGTCACTCCTTTGGATAACGAGAAGAATAAGGAAAATAACTCCAGATCTTTTGCAGTAGAAGTTATTGATGAGCAAGCCAAAATTCTCATTCACGCCAGCGCTCCGCATCCAGATCTCGGAGCCTTGAAAAAGGCTATCCAATCCAATCCACAGCGATCTGCTGAAATCTTATTCGGTTCTCAGGAAGCTGATTACAATGCTTATAACCTTGTAATCCTTTATGGGGTAGATTCGGCTTTTTCTTCTAGAATAGATCGGCTTAATGAATCTGGACTAAATGCATGGTTCATTTTAGGAAAGAATTCTAGGCTGGATATTTTAAACCAGAGCTTGCCAGAAATCAATATCGAAGAAAACATTGAGACTGATGAAGTTCAGCCGTTAATCAATTTCAGTTATTCTAACTTCAATCTTGAAGAATTTGATTATGGCGATTACCCACCAGTAGAAACTCCTTATGGCAGCTGGAGTTTTAATACGCCGGTTGACGTTCTCGTTTATAAAAAAATATCTGGAATTGAAACAGATCAACCTTTCTGGTTTACTTATGAATCGGGAAGCCGTAGAATTGCCGTAAGTGCCTTAAACGGTTTGTGGCGATGGAGGTCACAAGCTTATCTTGAGAATAAAAACTTTGAGGATTTTGACGATCTTGTCAATGGACAAATTCAATACCTCGCCAGCAATCAGTTGCGTAATAGATTAACTGTGGACGCGCCGGCTATCTTTGAACAGACAAACGTCATTAAAATCGAAGCGAATTATCTAGATAAGAATTATCAATTTGATAATAACGCAGTTCTGGATCTTAAAATTGTCATGGAAGAGAACGACTCTACATTTACAAGACCTTTTGTTCTGGCGGGATCTCTTTTTCAGGTGGACCTGGCTGGTCTTGATGCGGGCTCTTACAAATATACGGTTAGTGTACAGAATGAGAATCTGACAAGAACTGGCTTTTTTGAGGTAATGGATTTTAACCCTGAACAAACCACCACTACAGCTTACGCTCAAGGTTTTGAAAAACTGGTAGGGTCTCAGAATGTTTATTATCAAGGCGATTTAGATAAAGTGATTGATGCCTTAAGTAGTGATCAGATAGCACGACCTATAGAAAGGAAGAAATTTGCCTATCTCGGGCTTATCGATTTTGAATACCTTATGATTCTGCTCGGCTTATTGCTAGGAGCTGAGTGGTTTTTAAGAAAATATAACGGATTAATTTAAGTAAAATGGAAAAGTTAAGTAAAGCAGCAATTTTTGCGATAGTTGCGTTGGTCATCGTTTTGATCGTAATTTTTAAAAGTTCAGTAGTCATAGAAGCTGGACAGGCAGGAGTTCTGTTCAAGCCTTTTGGTGAAGGTGTTGAAAAAGATGCTACGTACGGAGAAGGGTTTCACATCATCGCGCCGTGGAATGACATGATCATTTTCCCTGTGAGACAGTTGTCTAAAAGTGATAAGATGCGTGTTCTTTCCGTAAACGGTCTCGAAGTAACTGTAGATGCTACCGTGTGGTACCAGCCAGAATATGATAGATTGCCCTACTTGTATCAAGAAAAGGGAATCAATTATGAAGATAATATCTTGGAGCCAGCAATTAGTGCCGCGGCACGTAGCGTTGTGGGCCGCTACACTCCTGAACAATTGTATTCTAGTAAGCGTGACGTGATTCAAAGTGAGATTCTTGAAGAAGCGCGCAAAGAGTTGGAAAGCCAATACGTCCAAGTGAATCGAGTACTTGTAAAAGATGTTACGCTGCCGCCTAAAATTAAGGAAGCTATTGAGCGTAAACTCAAGCAAGAGCAAGAAGCGCTAGAGTATGAATTTAGATTGACTAAAGCCAGCAAAGAGGCCGAGCGTCAAAAAATCGATGCAGAAGGTAAAGCAGTTGCAAACCAAATTCTAAGCGCTTCCCTAACTGACAAGATTTTGACCGAAAAAGGAATAGAAGCCACCCTTAAACTTGCCGAAAGCCCTAATAGCAAAGTTATTGTTGTGGGAGGCGGTGAAAATGGTGGACTACCTATTATCCTAGGCAATCAGTAAAACCTAGTTGTAAACGCGTGAGTCTGCGATGGAAGAAATCTTCCAGCCTTCTCGGGTGCGCAACATTACAAAAATATTAGTACCGCTATGTGATTTTTGTCCATTCACCATAAAGGTGTAGGGCATGCTTACCGTGGCGGTATTTACAGTTTTAAGCACCTGCAGCTCGCCCAGCTGTTCCTCAAATTTTACCGTTTCTGGAATAGAGGCGATACCTTTCAGGAAACTATTAATATTATCGTGACTGGGTTTTAACTGATTACCTCTCTTGAGCAAGCTATGGAGCTGGGCTTCTGGCAAGAACATAGTCTTTAGACTGGTCGTGTCTTGCTCGTGGAATTTTTCAAAGAATTCTTGCACGATTTCCTTAGGATCTGTGATTTGAGAAATTGGTTTATCGGTTTGTTGAGGGTACGCTTTCGCGAAAGCGAGAACCATAAAAATTACAGTTAATAGATGCTTTTTCATAATCGTATGGGTTGCATCTGTAATATTAGTATTTTTACTTTTTAAATCACAATTATGTCCGTTGCCAAAAAGCAATACAAGCGTATTACCGTTAAATCCCTGACTGAAATGAAGTCGCATGGTGAGAAGATTTCCATGCTCACGGCTTATGATTACACGATGGCAAAAATTATAGATAGCGCCGGGATCGATGTATTACTTGTGGGAGATAGTGCAAGTAACGTGATGGCAGGGCATGAAACGACCTTACCGATTACCCTAGATCAAATGATCTATCACGCAAGTAGTGTAGTGCGAGGTGTGGAACGTGCTCTAGTGGTGGTGGATCTGCCTTTTGGAAGTTATCAAAGTGATCCCAAAGAGGCTTTACGCAGCGCGATACGTATCATGAAGGAAAGTGGTGGGCACAGTGTTAAACTAGAAGGCGGCCGTGAGGTAAAGGAATCGATCAAACGTATTCTCCACGCTGGTATTCCCGTAATGGGACATCTGGGACTTACACCGCAGTCGATCTACAAATTTGGTACATACACGGTGCGCGCAAAAGAAGAAGCAGAGGCTGAGAAACTGATTGAAGATGCACAAGCACTCGAGCGCTGGGGTTGTTTTGCCTTAGTTCTAGAAAAAGTACCAGCAGCTTTAGCTCAAAAGGTAGCTGAGCAACTTACCATTCCTGTTATAGGAATAGGTGCTGGTAGTGGGGTAGATGGCCAGGTACTGGTATCTCATGACATGTTTGGGATGACTCATGAATTCAACCCTAGATTCTTAAGAAGGTATCTAAATCTTTATGAAGATATGGGCAATGCAGTAGGTCAGTATGTCAAAGATGTGAAGTCAGTTGATTTCCCAAATGATGAAGAGCAGTATTAAGAACTGCTTGAAGCATTTGACTCCATTTATTTATTCAATTATTTGCTGTCTCGGTTTTCCTTGAAAACTGTTAATATTCTGTGTAAACAATTGGCTCAATACCGCGTGAGAGCTGTTGTAGTTTCCTATTTTTAGGTTCCAGAGAAAACCGAAATATGGGAACTTTTATCATAGAAGGAGGACACCAACTTAAAGGTGATATTCAACCTCAAGGAGCTAAAAACGAAGCCTTACAAATACTTTGTGCCGTGTTGCTTACCGATCAACCGGTAGAGATCAATAACGTTCCAGACATTATTGATGTCAATAAGCTCATCGACTTGCTGAATCATCTTGGCGTGAAAGTGACTAAAAACGGTCCAGAATCCTACACGTTTCAAGCAGACAAAGTTGATCTAGATTTTCTGCAATCAGAAGAATACAAAACACTAGGTCGTGGCTTACGTGGTAGTATTATGTTAGTAGGACCGCTTTTGGCACGTTTTGGTAAAGGTTATATCCCAAGACCGGGCGGCGATAAAATAGGTCGTCGTAGGCTAGATACTCACTTTGAAGGATTCATTAAACTTGGTGCAAAATTCAGATACAACAGAGAGGAGTATTTCTATGGTGTAGAAGCAGATGAGCTCAATGGTGCTTACATGTTACTTGATGAGGCCTCGGTTACGGGTACAGCAAACATCGTTATGGCTGCAGTTCTCGCAAAAGGGGCAACCACTATTTACAACGCAGCCTGCGAGCCTTATCTACAGCAATTGTGTAATATGCTGGTAAGAATGGGTGCCAAAATAGACGGCATAGGATCCAACCTTCTTAAGATCGAAGGCGTCAAAAAACTTAAAGGAACTACCCATACCATTTTACCCGATATGATCGAGATCGGGAGCTGGATAGGTCTTGCCGCCATGACACGCAGCGAGATTACGATCAAAAATGTAAAATATGACGAGCTGGGCGTGATTCCTGCAACTTTCAGAAAACTGGGGATCACCATAGAACGCCAGGGTGACGATATATTCATACCAGCACACAATGACGGTTACGAGATCCAGAACTACATAGACGGTTCTATATTAACTATTGCAGATGCTCCATGGCCGGGCTTTACGCCAGATCTTTTGAGTATCGTTCTCGTAGTGGCGACTCAGGCGCGAGGAAGCGTGCTTATTCATCAAAAGATGTTTGAAAGCCGTCTTTTCTTTGTCGATAAGCTCATCGATATGGGTGCAAAAATTATTTTATGTGACCCGCATCGCGCGAGTGTGATAGGACATGATTTCAAGTCTAAACTCAAGGCGACCACCATGACCAGCCCGGATATCAGGGCGGGAATCTCGTTGTTAATCGCTGCTTTGAGTGCAAAGGGAACGAGTACCATCCACAACATTGAACAGATCGACCGTGGTTATCAAAATATAGATACTCGTTTAAGGAGAATAGGGGCAAAAATTACTAGATTGGGCAACGATAAGTCCTAGGTGTTTTTTGATGTTAAGAGTGTTGTTGGGGGTCTCGCTTTCCCTCGGTCGCCATAGGCTTGCCGACGGCACGACGCGAAAGCGTAACTAATAAAAGCCCGACCTCCACAGGAAAGTGGCTGCCGTTAACAAAGACTAACAGTCTTATCTATTGCTAATTGATTGATTATTTGTTATTTTGTAGCAACTGTTTGCGACAAAGGCAAAGTATTTGATAAGCTTTAGGTATGAAACGACTGTTTACATTCTTTTTTGTTCTTGCTTGTGCGTTCTCCTATGCTCAAGAGGAAATTCCTGAAAGCTCATCACGTAAGATAGAACCAGTTCCAGAAACGGAATCTGGCGGCTCTTTGCTGTTCCCAGAGAAGAAGGAAACTAAAATCTATCGCAGACCCAGCACGAAGCCTATGATCAGCATGAGACAAGAGACTGATCTTGTGGACCCGGGTATCCAATTTAAAAAACAGAAGTTTAAAAAAGACCGTCCCATGATGCCGGGCTTTAAAAGTGATACATTTCTGGGTGAGTTACGCACCGGTGAGATGATTTTGAAACTGGTCTGTCGTGATCACCAGTATGAAGATGGTGATCTGGTGCGCATATGGCAAGATGATAAAATTCTGGTTGAGGAGATTTATCTACGCAACGCTTTTCAAAGTGTCAACATAGAGTTGAAACCTGGCTTTAATAAATTGGAAATCGAGGCATTGAATCAAGGTGAGAGCGGCCCTAACACAGCAGAATTCAAAGTCATGGATAAAAAAGGAAATGTGATTCAGCAAAATGTCTGGAATTTGAGCGCTGGTGTAAAGGCGCTTCTTGTCGTCCTTCAGGAATAAGGTTCAACTTCCATCACTGTAGTTCCCATTAGCATATCTAGTTTATAATCTCCTATTCTTACACGCGCTAATCGCAGAACAGGTAGTCCCACGGCGCTGCACATTTTGCGCACTTGACGGTATTTTCCCTCAGTAATGGTGATGGAAATCCATGAAGTGGGACCATGCCTATCATTGCGTATGCGCTGTAGGGTGGCAGGTAGTTCAGGTGAATCTATACGTGCGACCTTGGCTGGTTGCGTTAAATATTTCTTACCGTTGAGTCCTATTTTAACGCCGCTTCTTAATTGTTCTAGAATCTCTTCATCAGGGATCCCGTCCAGTTGAGCATAATATTCCTTTTCAAATTCCCCAGATTTATTCACGTGATTGCTCCATTGTCCATCAGTAGTAATGAGTAGCAATCCTTCAGAATTTTCATCCAGCCTGCCGACAGCCATTACGCCTTCAGGAAAATCATACAACTCACCCAGAAACCTCTTTTTACGCAGTTGCTTCTCATCGTTTGAAGTAAACTGACTGAGCATTCTATAAGGTTTATAGATGAGAAAGTGGTAGTGTTTTTGGAACTTAGACAAGCGGATTTTTTTGCTTTAAAATTTTTTGCTAAGATCGGGATTGAAATAGGGAATCACGAAAATATTTTTGAAGCGTGTCTTTGTAGTTTTCAAGGGTGGGTTATTAACTACTTTGATCTTAATAGTTTTATTCAAAGATTTTTAAAAATCCAGCTAAAATCCCCCAAATAACTGCGTTTATCCCGATAACTAAGCCTACTATTGAGATCATTCTATCTCTTGTCGATATTGTTTCTTTGACTAGTACTTTCAGACTATTGGGATTAATCCGTTTCTGAAAGATTCTTTTAGAAATTAACATCGAATGCTTAGCAACTAACTCATTTTGATTCTTGAAACTCAAAAAGTATTTTCCACTTTTACTTATTTCAAATTGGTAATACTCCAATCCAAGGATTCCCTTTTTCCGAAAGCGATATTTAAATATAGGTTTATTCAGTTCTATCAGATTACCGCTGTCTGATTTTAATTCAGCGTCAAACTTCCCTTGATCGTTCACAAAACTAGCTCCCAAGATACAAATTGAGTATAGCCCAGTTGAGTGGAGTTGAATTTCATTGATCTCAGAGTTGAAGGTGAATTGATTTACACATTCATTGTTTCTTGATTTAATTAGAATCCAGATTGAGTAAGCCAGAATAATTACACCGGTTATTCCTATTAAAATAGATATCATCCTCATAGCTTTTTATCATTCAGTATGCTCAGAGTATGAAGCGGGAGTTGCATTTTCGCTAGATTGCGCAATTTATATTATTGGTTTTTGGTCTTTGAAAGTAAATTATTGTTTTGAATTTTGATTGTCGCGCAGAAAGCTTATAGCTACTGACGAGTGTGGATAAAGTACTAAATGAATCCTTAATAGGTCGTATCTCACAAACTGTGTAAGTAGTTAAAATAGGCTTGGGTCATGACCCAAGCCTATTTTATTTTAATTTTAAATTTTACACAGATGAACAAAGAAGATTTATTCAACGATGATTTTTTAAAGCAGTTCAAAACAGGAGATGAGCTCAATGATTTTTTAAAGCAACTTCAAAAGCGAGGTATTGAGAAGATGCTAGAAGGCGAGTTGGACGCTCATTTAGATTATTCTAAACACGAAAAAAGCCCAACAACAAATAAGCGTAATGGATACGGTACTAAAAAGGTAAAAACTGGCTTTGGAGAGTCAGAGATAAAAGTTCCAAGGGATCGAGACGCCTCCTTTGATCCGATGCTTGTTCCAAAACGTACCAGCATGGTAGATGGTATTGAAAATGTCATCGTATCTCTATACGCTAAAGGAATGAGCAATAGCGATATCGAAGAGCAGATAAGAGAGGTTTATAACTTTGACATATCGACAACTACCATATCTCGCATTACAGACCGTATAACCAATGATATAGTCGCCTGGCAGAACAGGCCATTGGAACCAGTATACTTAATCGTCTGGATGGACGGTATCGTATTCAAAGTACGTGAGAACTCTAAGGTTATCAACAAAACTGTTTACATAGCTGTAGGACTACGTAGAGATGGTAAAAAAGAGGTGTTGGGTCTATGGCTGGGCAAAAATGAGTCTGCCGCCTTCTGGATGAGCGTACTTACTGATATGAGAGCTCGTGGCGTAGAAGATCTCTTAATTACCGCTACGGACAACCTTAATGGTTTTACAGAGACTATTAAAAACGTTTTTCCAGAGTCCAAAACTCAAATCTGCGTGGTTCACCAAATCAGAAATGCCTGTAGATATGTAGTATGGAAAGATAAAAAAGCTTTTACCGCAGATATGAAGCAAATCTACAACGCTCCAACAAAACAAGCTGCCCAGGCTGCTCTTAAGGACTTTGCCGATAAATGGAACGACAAGTACTCTTATGCCGTTAAAAGCTGGTACGACAACTGGGAAGACCTTACCGTTTTCTTTGAGTTCCCTTTAGAGATCAGGAAGATCATCTACACCACCAACTTAATAGAAAACCTTAATGGAAAAATCAGAAAGTACACCAAGAACAAATTATCCTTCCCAACTGATGACGCAGTAATGAAATCTGTATATTTGGCCGTAAGGGAAGCCACAAAAAAATGGTCAATGCCCATCAGAAACTGGGGTATAGTGCTCAATCAGTTCCTGACTATTTATAAAGAAAGGGTTCAACTATAAACTAATTTAAAGTCAAACCCAAGCTTTTTTAACTTACACACTTTAAGGGATAGTGTCCCTTAATAAAATTTATCTCATGCTATAGAGTTTAAAAACCGTCGGTTTTTACCTCAGTTTATTCCTCAGTTTTCTATTATTTCATTCCCATTTTTATCTATAAAATACCAGTTATTTATCTCTAGCTTTTCAAGGGCGTTATTCCTTGTGATATTACCCTTTGAAACTCTAGCTTTTCCGTTCCGGAAACTTTCAGCATATTCAAATCTGGGTTCAATTATTGTTTTACCTTTATAATTAGCAAAACCAAATTTCCCATTCTCTTCAATTAATATCATTCCTTCTGATTCTTTTATTACTGAACCTTCTCCGTCCCATACTGCATTGAACAATTTTTTTTCATTCAAATCTATTCCGATAAGACCTTGTTTTTTATCATAAACTATTGCGTAATAAATAGCAGTGTCCGTAAAACATCTAACATACTTATCTAACGGAATTACAGTATCTCCTATTTGGTTTATGTATCCAGACTTGTATCCAAAAGGTTCGTGTTTGGAAACTTGGTCAAAGTTTTTAATCAGATGCCATTCCGATTTACCCGACTGACAACTAGTTACTATCAACAAGTTTAGTATTAGTAATAAGAATATCTTCATTTAAAATGTTGAACGTCAAACGCCTTAAGAGCGAGCGGCGTTCTTGCTGAGTCGCGTTATTGTTGGTATTATTTCTAGACTTAAAAGTAGGTAATAGTTTTGAAATTCGGTGGCCACACAGAGAGGTATTCGCTTCCGACGAGCGCAGGGAAAGGAATATCAGATGCGTTATAGAGCAGAATAGATAAGATGAAAAATAGATGGATTTAACTTTAATTCTAATAAGATAGCCTTTCTGGCAAATTTTGATCTTTTACTTGAGGTATAATTCTCTGAAATGCTCAAACCGCTTTCCTGGAAGTATCATTTTCCAAATGTCTTTTTTCTGAATAATTTTTTTATCCGCAAGTCTTTTTCCATCAGTATAAGTCCTGTAGACTAATGCATAAAAGAGCAATATTCCGACTAATAAAGTTCCGTTTATGAAGTCAGCTTTATTGAGCAAAAAAATAATTCCGAGTGGTACTAAAATCACCATGTAAAAGTTCAATAAATTTTTCATTTACGCGTGTTATAGGTTGTAAATAGCCCACCACATAAAGCGCAAGTGGCATTTTAGCTGGATCGCTTTAAAGTTGCTATCTATTTCTGGTGTCTAAAATAGGAATTTAGTTAAAAAAGCGCCCTTTGGAAAGTTGATATTTACAAGGGAGAAGCCCTTTTCTTTACACGAGCTGGATTAGTCTTTAGACCTTATTTCTGATACTCCTTGATTTGATCCAGTATTTCTGCTGACTTGAAAATAGGATCCCATTCATTGCCAGAGTAGAAAAATTCCCGAATCCTAGAGCTGCCGTTAACGTTATTGAGTTTTTTGTAAATCCAATAAGATAGATAACTCAGGGCCATGAATACTATCAAGTTAACTCCCCCATAGACAACTGGATTCTCTACTAATCCATCGATACTGATCCAGCATATAGACCAAAATGGCAATTGAAAAATTGCCCTATGGAGACTCTTAGAACTTGAGATCCTAAGCTGCGATAGCGTTTTTTGAGTAGACAGTACGCCCTCATCTCTTTTGATTTTTCCTATGAGATACAATTGGTAGACGTAAGCAAAAAGAATTGTTGTCATTATTAGAGCGATCGCTCCAAACCCTAATGTTACCAAGTAAGCCTCTGCGGTAAAAGCAATAAAAGTAATTACAATTAAAATTGCCGTGTAAGGTATTCCTATGATTAAAGCGGTCCATTTAGGTAGGTATAACCTATTTATCTGTTTATCAAGCTTAAGTTTTGAAACACTGACTGCGATTTCCTTATTGATTGCCAGCATGTCTTCAAGTTTTTGATCATGTGATTTCCAGATGTTCTGTAATTCTATGTTTTCCATGTTATTTGTTTTTAAAGTCGATGAATTTCTGTTTGAGTTTCTTTTTTATTCGAGAAGTTTTGGTTGTAACGTTAGTTTGAGATGTGTTGAGAATACCTGCGATTTCTTTGCTTTCTAAACCCTCTAGGTGCAAAAGGATTAGCGCTCGATCTATTTCTTTCAGTTCTTTGATAAATTTTCTTAGCAATTGTAAATTTTCATCTTCCTGATTTTGTTGATCCATACCAGCGATTTCCACGATCGGGTTAAAATCAACCGTCTTGTCCTTGCGTCTTTTATTTTTCCTGTAAAATGAGATGGAGGTATTCAAAGCAATTCTGTAGATCCAAGTTGACCATTTGTATTGACCGCTATACCTTTCAATGGACGTCCAGATCTGTATGGTGATTTCCTGAATCAGGTCATCTCTATCAGATTGATCAAAGCAGTAAGTGTTAGCTACCTTATAAATAATCCCTTTGTAATCCTCAAGAACCAATAGATATATTTTTTCCTTGTCCTTCAAACTAAATTCTGTTTACCTCATTATTCGCTACGAAAATCGATTTGTCACATTTATCGCATTTTTTTTTTGAAAATAAATCCAACTGATTATGTATGATATCGAGCAGAATGTAGGTGATCACTAGCAAAGGAGCTGATTTCACCTTAAAAATAAGGTTTTATAAAATGAAGAAATCTATAAACTCTCGACGCCCCAATGCATGGTTTGGAACTCTGTAGCCTAATAGTAGAGCCTAAAGTCGAGCAGTTTGCATAAATCATAATGCTTGTAAAACATACGCTCAACCACTTCACGCAGGTCATCATTCTCATAAAATAGACTGAAAAAGACTCGATCAATCGTGTACGCACTGGTCATGCTTTCAGATAGAGCGCCATAGCCTGAAATTGCTCTGGCACCAGTAATATCGAGAAAATACTGTGATTCTTCATCGGTGAGATCCAGTGTTTTTTTGTTGGCAAAGTGGATGATCTTACCTTCCATTTTGCCCTCAAATAATTCTGCAATTTCTTCAATACTATAATAATAGCCATTGATCAAAATGCTATTTGCCTCTCCCGGAAATACCAGATAGATAATTTCATAATCCTCAAAATTATGGTCATCATAAAGTAACGCATCCAGGCTTTCCTGCAACCCTTCTATAGTATCGCAAGTTTTATAGATGCTGGAGACATTTTGTTTCAAAGCAATATCTTCCAGAATTTGAACAACTGGAGTAGTTTCAACTTTTTCTAAGTCTGGAACTACCTCAAGACAATAGATGAATTGATCAACATTTGCAGATAGGGTGGGGTAGGGTGTTGCCATTAAACGGTAGTGAAATGCTAGAAAATAGGTATTGAACCGAGCATAAAAAAAAATACTTAAATGATAGAAATTTATAAAGACTTCAAGAAGTATTTTACTGCTCATCCACTCGCTTCTCGCCGTTGCTGTACTCTTTACCTAAGGCGATTTTAACTCCAATATTAAAATGCAAATTTGTCATATTTACCCCATAGGATTCTGAACCTCTTGTAAAGGCTACAGGCTCACCAAAGGTGCTTGCTAACGCAGGGTTGAAGAATAACTGAACTTGCTTTCTGAAATAGTAATTGAACCGCAGGCCCAGCTCCATGTACATGGATCCGTCCTTACTTTCTTCAGGTTGATAAAAGTTGAACTCAGGAAATTGACCTATAAGAGGCTGTGCTACTGGGATAATAGCTTGCTTGGGATCAGTGTTTAGAAAACTGTAACCCAGCCTGCCGTAGGCGTCAAATTGAAACCTGTTATCCCTTAAAGTCAGCAGTGGACCTAGGCTAAAACTGGCTTTTTGATAATTTGCCACCTCGCGTACATCTGCATTTTCATTAGTCTCTCGATCGTTTGCTCTGAACTCATTATACGCATGATTGAAACCAGTGCTCAATGCTAGGTTTTTATTAAAGTAATAGTCGTAGGACACTCCTATATTTAAACCAGCACCAGCCACATCTTTGAATTCCCCTAGAGGTTGTGATACGCCAAATCCAACAGATAAATTGTATCGTGGTACCTCTCGCACGTGCAAAGGAGCCCCCTCGTTATCGAGATTGTCTTGTGCGCTACCCCATAAGGTGAACAACAGTCCCAGCCCTAGAATCAATTTATTTCTTATCATAGTTTAAAAATAGCATTAAAATAGGTTTAAATATGGGAGCTAGTTTCTAGAATTATGTTTTTCTTATGTTCGCTTTCGCGAAAGCGTGCTTACATTTATATAAAATCAAAAAATTATGAGCGACAAAGAATTAGAAGGAAAATGGGATCAGGCAAAAGGAAAAGTAAAAGAGGAAGCTGGAAAAGCGACTAACGACAAATCCCTAGAAAGCGAAGGTAAGGCAGATCAGGTCGAAGGTAAAGTAAAAGAAGGACTGGGAGAAGCCAAAAGAAAAATTAAGAATACCCTAAGCGGAGACAAGTAATATGGAAAAATTAAATGACGATCAGCTCGACAAAGAGCTCGCAAGTGTGCCTGGTTGGGATCATTACGAAGATGCCATTCACACAACATTTGAATTTGACAACTTCATGGATGCGTTTTCAGTAATGACTCGTATCGCGCTGGAAGCTGAGAAGATGGAACACCATCCAGACTGGCATAATGTGTACAATACCCTGGAAATTACACTGAGCACGCATGATGCCGGCGGTCTAACAGAAAAGGATTTTCAACTTGCCCGTGCTATAGAACATATCGTAGGAGACGAGTAAAACTCTTTACTTACAAACTAAAATCCCGAAATTCATTTGAATTTCGGGATTTTTTATAAACAGCCTACAGCCTACAGCCTACAGCCTACAGCCTACAGCCTACAGCCTACAGCCTACAGCCTACAGCCTACAGCCTACAGCCTACAGCCTACAGCCTACAGCCTACAGCCTACAGCCTACAGCCTACAGCCTACAGCCTACAGCCTACAGCCTACAGCCTACAGCCTACAGCCTACAGCCTACAGCCTACAGCCTACAGCCTACAGCCCACAGCCTACAGCCTACAGCCTACAGCGCCACGCAAGATTACCCACCTACACGCTTCACTTTGAATCCTTTATCTTTTAAAATCTCCATGATTCTATCTCTATAGTCACCTTGAATGATGATGGTGTCGTTTTTAAAACTACCGCCTACACCTAAAGTGGTTTTGAGTTCTTTGGCCAACTGTTTAAAATCTTCGGTTGCACCGGTGTAGCCATCGATGATGGTATTCACTTTTCCCTTGCGTTTCTCAAACTTGCATAACAGCGGATCGTCTTGAAGCCACAGTTGGTCTTGACTCTCTTCTTGAGGCTCATTCTCCTCCTTAAAGTCGTGATCTGGAAATAAATTTTTAAGTTGATCGCTCAGGTCCATCTACTAGGGTTTTGTCAATTTCATGAGTTTCAAGAACTCTGTCAAATATAGATTCTTGATTGGGTTTCAATATAGAAACTCCTTTTTGCAGCAATAAGTTGTTAGGGTAAGTTATAATCTCATCTTCTACAGTGATTAGAATAGTGTAGAAGCCTTTAATGTCTTGAATAGTCGCTGTAACGGGTAGATCTTTATCATGAATACGTATGCGATCGCCTATCTTAAAGGGGAATGTAAAATATAAAATAAAGCTTGCCGTAATGTTACTTAGAATACTCCAAGATGCAAATAAAGCCACACCTACCACGGCAAACGTTGAACCTAAGGCTACCCAAAAACCTTCATTTCTAAATCCCCAGACCAAAACTAGCGCAATCGCGCACATGGTCCAGATTACATACCCCACATAACGACTCACATACTGTTTGCGAAGTTCTGATCGCGAAACTTTTTTTGAAAGTTTTGTCGCACTCCATATAATCAATCTATGAGCAATGGCCGTAGTGATTATAAGTCCTACACTAAGTAGAAATTCTATCTGAATAAAAAATTCTTTCATTATCAGAGTCCCAAGCTATCTCTCAAGACTGTATTTTCAAGTTTGTTTTGGTTCCAGTAGTCGGTCATAATGGTTTTTTTAAGAGAGCCTGTAGAAACCTGAGGTGTACCACCGTCATTATACCGATCCATCCAGTTCAGTATTTTGAAAGGAAATTGTTTTTCTGTTTTAAAGGCTATGGTCCTTTCCAGTTCAGGATATTTAACGCTGTATAAATATCCATCTGGGAGTTCACTCAATTTTGCTATAGCCTCATAGGGTTTTGTTTCTACGTGCTTCAACCTTAAGAATTCAATAGATGGAATAACTTGAATAGCTCCCGTGGGCATCTCTTTAGGACCTAACCTCAGTCTCAAAGGGATCTCATTCTCTAACATCTGAAAGTCGATTTTGAAATTTTTATTTCCTTCTTTCTGGAAGTAGGAGTGCAGTTCCACATCATAACTATCATTATCACGTGTCAACTGTTGAAAGGTGAGCCCACACCATTCTTGAATACTTCCTACAGCCTTTAAAGCATGTTCTTGTGTATCCAGCGGCAAAAATGTACTGCTCATAATCTTGTAAGGATAAATACCCGTTACAAAATCACGAGTAGCATTGAGCTTCAATACTCGTACATCTGACTCGCTGGGAATATCAGATTTGATCAATTCATTTCTGTCAAATGGCTCGGTCACGAAAATCAAGATCGCAGTGCCTTCACGCATTTCTCCATAACGTGCCTGACTGAGCTCATAGCTTGAAATTTCTGCTTTGCTTTGATACCAGTAATCAGAGAATTCTGCAGTGAGCTTTCTGTCTTTTGCTATCGTGCTCTCCGTTTCGAGTTCTTTTGGCGTTGCTGTATCCTCAGTTTGATTTTCCATCGACTGATTACACGACCAGAGAAATAGTGCAGAAAATATGATTAAACCTAATTTCTTCATGCTTTTAAAGCTTTGTACAAAGGTAATTTTTATGAAAGCAATGATGTGAAAAAATTGTCAAACATTGGAGCTGTGAGTTTCGCGCGTAGCGCTTTACGCTATAAGCTATATGCTGTTTGCAATAAGCTAGAAATCTCAAATTTCTAAACTCACTACTCACTACTCACTACTCACTACTCACAAACTCAAACTCACACCGCTTTCACTTTCTCCTGAAGCATTTTGATTTGATCGCGCAGTTTTGCAGCTTCCATAAAGTCGAGATCTTTGGCCGCTTTTTCCATTTTCTTGCGAGTATCCCTAATTTTTTGCTCAATCTGAGCTTTGCTGAGGTATTCTGCTTCTTCTTCAGCGGCTTTGAGGGTAAGAGTTTCCTCAATGGCGTAAGTCGCAGCATTTTTGCGGTAGAGCGCAGATTCTAGTGTTTTCTTGATTGCTCGAGGTTCTAAGCCATGTTCTTTGTTGTAAGCCATTTGCTTCGAGCGGCGATACTCAGTTTCATCAATGGTTTTTTGCATGCTCTCGGTAATCTTGTCTGCATAAAGCACGGCAAGTCCATTGACATTACGAGCAGCACGTCCTATAGTTTGGGTAAGCGATCGATTGTTTCTTAAAAACCCTTCTTTATCGGCATCGAGTATGGCTACTAGTGAAACTTCTGGAAGATCCAGACCTTCTCTCAATAAATTGACTCCTATCAAGACATCAAAAAGGCCTCGACGCAAATCAGACATGATTTCCACACGTTCCAAAGTATCTACATCACTATGGATGTAGCGACAGCGTACGTTAATACGAGTCAGGTATTTGGTAAGTTCCTCGGCCATGCGCTTGGTAAGGGTGGTCACTAAAACACGTTCATCCAGTTCTTCTCGTTTTCTGATCTCTTCCACGAGATCGTCAATCTGATTTTGGCTGGGACGCACTTCAATAATCGGATCTAACAGACCCGTTGGGCGAATGATTTGTTCAACGTAAATACCTTCGCTTTTAACCAATTCATAATCGGCTGGAGTGGCGCTAACGTATAAAACCTGATTTTGAAGGGCTTCAAACTCTTCAAATTTCAAAGGTCTGTTATCCATTGCGGCGGGAAGCCTAAAACCATAATCCACCAGATTTTCTTTTCTGGAACGGTCACCGCCGTACATCGCACCTACTTGAGGAACGCTCACGTGGCTCTCGTCGATGATCATCAAGTAATCCTCTGGGAAATAATCTAGTAAACAGAACGGTCTCGTACCCGGTTCCCGACCATCTAGATAACGTGAATAGTTCTCAATTCCAGAACAATAACCCAGCTCACGAATCATTTCTAAGTCAAATTCCGTACGTTCTTGAAGTCTTTTAGCCTCTAGAGGTTTCCCTATTTCTTTAAAATATTCTACCTGTTTCCCAAGGTCGATCTCAATGCTGTGAATGGCGTTATTCAACACATTGGGCGAGGTCACAAACATGTTTGCCGGATAGATGGTGATCTGTTCAAACCGCTCGATTACTTTACCGTCGGTAGGATTAAAGCGTTCTATTTCTTCAATCTCGTCGCCAAAGAAGTGGATTCTGAATGCCGTATCTGCATAACTCGGGAACACATCTAGCGTATCACCCTTGATCCTGAAATTACCTCTATTAAACTCAGCTGTGGTTCTGGAATAAAGTGATTGTACCAACTTCTGGAGTAAATCGGTACGTGCAATAACCTGATCGCGTTGCACGCGTATCACATTCTTCTGAAATTCTACTGGATTCCCGATACCGTATAAGCAACTTACAGATGCCACCACAATAATGTCCCGGCGACCCGAGAGTAGGGAAGAGGTTGTACTTAAACGCAGTTTCTCAATTTCCTCATTGATCGAGAGGTCTTTCTCAATGTAAGTTCCGCTTGTTGGAATAAAAGCCTCTGGCTGATAGTAATCGTAGTAGGATACAAAATACTCGACCGCATTATCTGGAAAAAAAGTCTTGAACTCGTTATAAAGCTGAGCCGCGAGCGTTTTATTGTGACAGAGCACCAGCGTAGGTCGCTGCACCCGTTCCACCACATTTGCTGCGGTAAAAGTCTTCCCACTACCGGTAACCCCCAGCAAGGTTTGATAGCGTTCTCCAGCCTCAATTCCGCTAGCGATTTTGTCAATGGCCTGCGGTTGATCACCAGTGGGCTCAAAGTCAGATACGATCTTAAAATCCATAGTTGCAAAAATAGTGTTTGGATAATTCCGCTTTCGCGAAAGCGTCGTTAAAAAGAGCCACCTGCTACTTTATAGCTAAGATCCAGAGGAAAAAACACCGCCTACCTCTTGAGTGTAAAATGTCCCTTGAAATTCTGCCCGTCCGGTAGCTCCACGAGGTACCAATAATCTGTACTGGGCATGGCGTTGCCGTTAAAATTCCCGTCCCAACCGGGTCCCAGTGGGTCCAACTGTTTGAGCAACTTACCAAAACGGTCAAATACAAACACGCGCGCCTCTGGTATGGAGTCGATCTCAGTCACCTGCCAGTAGTCGTTGAACCCATCATCGTTAGGCGTGAAGAAGGGTTTTGCTCCCACAATGGTTGCGGTCTCGGTTGCGGTGTCGCAGGCATTTTCTCCTCTCACGTAAATGGTGTAGGTTCCCGGTACCAGATTCTCAAACAGAGGACTTTCTTGATATACAAAATTATCCAGGCTGTAGGTCCACGGGCCGCCGTTGCGCACGCTCACTTCTATACTGTTTTGGTTTACTCTGAACTGAGTGACTTCTATTTCTGTAATCTCAATTTCATCAAAAGGCACTACCTCGATCGTTGCCGAATTGCTGCAACCATTAAAATCAGTGACTTCAACGGTATAGCTTCCAAAATTCGTTACTTCGATAGAGGCAACATCAGCACCGGTGCTCCATAAATACTGGTCGTAACCAGAAATGGCTGTTAGAATCACTCGATCTTCTGGACATTTCACAACCATGTTCTGTTGAGTGACTCGTGGAAGAATGCCCACTTCAATATCTATAGGTTCTATTAAGGCACATTCTGAGTTGGCACTATTTTCAACCCGCATCCATAATCGTTCGGTGAGCTCTTCATTGAAATAGGGGTTGGTCAACGGAAGTTCGTCATTAATAGCTTCTTCCTCATTTGCGTGGAAGCTAATGTTCATGGGTTCGGAATTTTCTGCTTGCACTTGATCTGCAAAAAAGAAGTTCAGATCAAAAGCTTCTACGCCATCATCGCTCGAGTCATCACAAATCAAATAGGTTTCTAGAAAAGGGATTTCTGGAAAAGCATTAACCTCGATGAAAAAGTTTTGAAATACGGGACAAGTAGGCTGGGTCTTATATTCATACCGCACAAAAATTTCTTCGCGCCGTTGCTGATTTTCATACGGTAAACTGATTCCAGCAACTCCATTCTGTGCGTTCAATAGATCATCGTAAAAAGTTATGTCCAGTACACTCTCATCTATATCGATCAGGCTTTGTTCAGCGATTACCAGTAAGTCAAAAATTTCTACACCATCATTTTCTGTACCGTCACAAAGCAGTTGATCCTCGATAGGTTCCACTTGAATAAATGGAATAATTTCAATTTCAAAAGATTGAATTTCAAAACAGCTTGCTCCATCCTGTCGATCCACTCGAGCAAAATAAGTTCCTGAACTTACCGTATCTGAACTGACAATTGCATTTTGCTCTTGTTCAGCATTTTCTCGGGTGCTGTGTATGCTGGCCTCAAAAACATTTGAGCTTTGATTACCTAGAACTTCTTGATATATCTCATCTAAATTAATTGGAATGACTCCCGTATCAGTAGAGTCATCACAATAGAATTTAGGTTCAATTGGGTTAGTACTTGGAGCTTGAGGAATCTGTATAACACGGGTCACCACATAGTTTTGAAAAGGCGTATCAATATGTAAAGTAACCGTATAAGTTCCAGCATTTTCATAAATGTGTATAGGATCGACCTCGTTAGAGCTATTATTCACAGAGCCAGGATCTCCAAAATCCCATGAGACTTGAGAATTTGCACACTGACCTATGGGATCGGCAAAGAATTGAGTGGGGAGACCACTACAACCTATACCGACTCTGAGATTGGGCTCAAATTCAAAATTGTAAAAGGGAGGGAGACCTTCTGTAGCTAAAGTACCAGGTAATAACTGCTGACCCAGCTCCACAAAATTGCAACTAGTTCCAGCTGCATTAGGATCATTAATCACACTAAGCCACGGTGTTTCTCCTCTAGGGTAATAAATTTTATCATTAGGGCCACGCTGCAAGGCTCCGCGCGCTAGATCGTCTGTAGGATCTATAGGAGAAGTTTGAAAAATAGTGACAGGCGTTGAGGCGAAGTTTGGCTGATTGAGATCGTATTGTAGTAGAGTGCGTTCGCCCACACCTCCATTATTAGATTGTTGAATACCTCCATCAGCTGTGTTGAGATCCAAGTAAATCTTACTTCCATCACCTGAAAACTCACAGCCATAAGCATAGAGTCCATTGGTGAACTGAAGTCTTTGCGGGCCAGACACCGTTCCCGTGGCATTGTTAAAATTAAGTAGCCATGCTCCACGGCCAGCAAAACTAGGATTATTAGTATCTACTATTCCAGGGGTGGTCATAACGATCTGATCGCCATTTTTTGAGATTCTCAAGTATCCACGAGCATCAAAACTAACTCTGGTGCCTACGCTGCTCGTTTCTACAACAGCGTTTACATCTAAACCGTTAGGAGTTAATTTAAAAGCGTGAAACCGATCGTAAATCTCTGTATCTGGAATGCTTTCACCATAGGCAACGATCCAAGCATCCGTGCCATTTGCGTGCTGAGTAGCAAAAACTTTTTCGGCACAGTTGCTTAAAAGATTGATATTTTTCTGGCTGGGTATTACATCGCCGTTACCGTTGTTGAGCGTCATGTCTACGACTGAATAATTCAAACCTATCAAGGTACGCGATCTTCCTACCGTGAAAACATAGTAGATGTTTGGATTTTGAGGTTGTGGGACAATTATCGCAGATTGTGTACTTGAAGGATCTCCTAGCAAATCTGAGCCGTTAGGCATAATGATGCCATTACGATCGTACACTTCAGAACCATCCGTATAAAACAATAAATCACCACATATATCTGAAATTGCTGCACTTCCTTCAAAGGTGACTAGCTGACCGGTGACGGGTAAAACTGAATTTCCCGTGAAATTCAAACCCGCATTTTGCCCAAAGAACCACCAGTTGTTTTGGTTTTGGCTCTGGCATAGAAGGCTACATATCAGTATTACTAAAGTGAGAAAGTGCTTCACTGTATAAAAATACAATTTAGCTATGTACTGAGTAAGTTATTTACGCTTTCGCGAAAGCGTAACCTACAACATTAATTATTGCTTAATTTTCCAGCCACAGATCACGATACTCATGATCGCTATCGTAACGGTCAGCCTGTGACTGAATATTAAATGTGCGGTTGCGTGGATCATTCCCCACGCCACTGTTGTACATCCAGTTGCCATAATTGGAATGCACGTCGTAATCGATAAGAATGTGTTCAAAATAGGCCGCGCCCAGTCTCCAGTCTTGCTTGCGGTGCATGGACCAGTAGCTCGCGACATTCTGCCTACCGCGGTTGCTCATGAAACCGGTTGCGGCGATTTCTTTCATATTAGCATTCACAAAATCTTCATGGGTCTCACCGTTGATCCATTTTTCAAGCTCTCGATGGCTTGAATTCCAATCGTATTCCTTTTGCAGGATTCCGCCCAGATTGAAGATTTTTTCCTTATGTTTAAGCGAAACATACTTAAAGAAGTCGCGCCAGATCAACTCAAAAACCAGCCAATAGGTGTCTTGATTTTTTTTGATCTCTTTTTCATACTTTTTTACTTCATGATAGATCTCACGAGCGCTAATGCAACCCTGTGCCAGCCACGCGCTGAACTTGCTGCTATAGTCCGTACCTATTAAACCATTACGGGTTTTCTTGTAGTCTTGAAGTTGCTTGGTCTCCCAAAAATAATGTTGTAATCTGTTCCAAGCTGACTTGCTGCCACCTTCCCAAGGAAAAGCCGAGCGTTTATCTATTTCAAAAGATTCCAAGCCTAAATCTTCCAGGCTGGGAATCTCAGTTTTGTGAACACTCAATTTGTCTTGTTTATAAGCTTCAATAGATACTAGTTCTCGCACCTGAGCTTGTTTCTCACATTTTTTACGGAACTCAGTGAAAACTTTCGGGATCTTTTGAAAACTCTCGAAAGGAATATCGTACGGATGGTACAAGAACTGATCGTAGGTGCGGTGTCCTTTGGGTTTATCATCCAGTTTATCCAGTTCGACTCCGAGATCTTTTTCTTGATCCATTTCATCTTTAGTCCATTCTTTCTGAAGGAAGATGTTTTTGATGTCGTGCTCTTTAACTAAATCAGGAAGAACCTTTGCTGGTTTATCATGAAATACGAGAAGCGGTATGTTGTGTTCTTGAAGTTGTCTTCTAAGATCGGCTACACTTTCTATAATGAATTGCGCACGATATTTTCCAGTCCTAGTGAAGGGTAAATCAATGTCCACATCGAGATTAAAATCTCTACTTTCATAAAACCGAGGGTCAAAAAAGTAGACTCCCATAACAGGACTATCTGCATCACAAGCCTTTTTTAAACTGTGATTATCTTTTGTTCTTAAATCGTTTCTAAACCAGACTAGGTTCATGATTTTCATTTTTGAATTATGAATTCAGAATTGAGAATGACACGATTCATAATTCCTAATTCTGAATTCTACATTGTTTACTGCAATACTTCACATTCTCCCAATCCTTTTCCCACTTTTTGCGCCAGGTGAATTCGCGACCGCAGCTCGCACAGGTTTTGGTCGGCAAATTATGAGGGTTGCGGAATGAAGTATTCTTCTTGGTTTTCATCGTTGGATTTCGTGCGGTAGTGTGTGAAGGTCTTCGCCTACTTGAGCATAACTCCACCGCTCTTTTATGTTTGCTTTCGCGTAAGCATCTAAACCATTAATCGTAACCGTTCCCGCGCGTTCCAGATTCACAAATCCATCGTCTAGTTGCAAACCGTCGTTCATAAAAATATCCGTGATGCGACAGATGACTAAGATGCATTTGTTCTCTTTCAGATAGTATTCGCTTTCATATTCAGCGCCTACTTGAATTGCAGCACCTTTGACAAAGGGAGCATTGAACCCATCGCGGATTTCTTTTTCAATATTCAATTCTTCAAACTCAGAAACTTCAGGATCATATTTTGCGCTACTCTGGTGTGCTCTTGCGACTAGATCCATATTGAGATGATTCAGCGTGATGTGCCCAGTTTCTTTGAGATTTTGATACGTATGACCTGCACCGTGACCTAAAGGGCGCTGCACAAAACTGAATATAGCAGGATTGCTCCCTAGATGAGTCACACTGCTGAAAATGGCGACATTATCCACTCCATCTTTAGATCGAGTAGCCAGTAGATTAGCGCTTTTGAATCCTGTAATACTATTGATCAGATTCCCTCTATAGATGCGCTCCATTTCAGCTATATCGCCGATCGTAAAATGTTTCATTTGTTTAATGTAATTCCTCAAAACTAAAACAAAACAGATGCTATGGAACGAGGATCCCTTTTAAATTTTTGCCAAATGGCTGGATTAGTTGGTCAGTTAGCAGTTGAAGCACCTTCTTACTTTAGAACTGCCAAAAGAAATACTTGGCATATGTAAATTGAAAAATTTTTAGTAGCTGACACGACGACTATCCGTAATGGGATGTCTTGATGCGGAGTGAAGGACTAGAATGGGATCAGGAAAAAAAATAATTGAAAGGAATTACAATGAAACATGCAAAGAGGAAATCATGGCATGTCTCGAATACAATGAGTTCATCGGGCTTCAATTGAAGATATGATTCTATCGAGATGACATTATACGCCAAATGCCCTATTGAAGGAAGAATGAGATGAATTTAAATTTGGATAAAGCTTATATCCATGATTAAATCGAGCAAATTTTTTACTCTAATTGCTGTTTTGTTTCTATTAAGTTGCGAGGAAACCTGCTGCCAGATTGAATACACTCAACTTGCTAAAGGCGATCAGATTCCCTATTTATTACAGAAGTATGGGTTGAAGAATAATGGCGTGCTCACGGTTGAGAACACTGAGTACAACTCGTATCAAGACAAATCAAAACTCAACCGATTTGCAACCTCTTATTATGTTTTTAAAGAGGGGTATCTTGAAAATCTCAGAGAAGAAAAATTAAATGGCGGTCGCTATCAGTACATGGAGACGAACTCTTTGTGGGATTCAAATGATAGATTGCCACAAGTCTACACCTATTACCGCAACGGCAGCCTTCAGTATAAAGACAGTCTGCTGTATGACGGTCAAGATCGCATGATTCAGGCTTTCAGTCTTTCAGGCGTGATGGATCTTGTTTATGATGAAGACAACAAGCTGGTTGAGAAATCATTTTCAAGAGAAGGGATAAAACAGTGGACAACTAGATATAGTTATGATGGACGAGATCTAGAACGAGAAGAATTCTATATGCATAAGACTGGTGAGCCCGTGATGTCGTTGATGTCTCGCTTTCGCGAAAGCGAAACAACCCAATACAATATTAAAAATGGAAAGGAAGAACTATCTAGAACCATAACCGTGAACGATCATGGCGACGATCTAAAAACGACAGGAAAATATGGAGTTGCTCGTGATTTGAGTTATGAATATGACGAGCGTGGCAACTGGGTTCTACGAGTGGATAAGACTAAAAGTGGTCATTATTATGCAACTCACCGGGAGATTACTTATGAAGACGGGACAGTCACTGGTGATGAATGGACACCAGAGAAAATCGCAGAGAAACTGAATCTTACTTATGATGCAGCTGCTTACAAAAAATACAGGAATGAGTTACAATCATTGCGCAATTAGGTGTATGAGAAACCTCAAGTTCATATTCCTATTAATCTGTGGAACTGTACTGGCTCAAGATGCTGATCTAGTGTTGCAGAGTGAGATGGGTGCATTGCCTAAATATGATCTTAAATTTTGGGAAGTAAGCAAGTCTGTAGACTCCATCGGGAGTAGGACTTATGTGCTTAAAGATGGAAATATCGTTATTAAAGAAAAAGCATCTTTCATTTTTAACGACGATGCTTTTTTGCAGAAAGAAATACGAACCTACTATTATTCTGACAGGCCACGTACTTCCTCAACTAGTTATGAGTACGACGAAAACGGCTTAGTATCTTTAACGAGGGGGAATGGTCAGGTCATTAAATATGAAAAAAGTCCTGATGGTAAGTTCCGTTTTATCCGGAAGAAAAAAATCCATTATCGCGATAACCTTTTGGAGTATTATAGCGAGGACCAAATTATCAATAAAGACAACACTCGATATGAATACCATAAAGGGTGGTATAAGCAGATTTTTTCGGCTACAGGCTATATCACTGGCAATAAACATACAGAAATCATTAGATATTACTACGATTACAAGCTGTATGCAGAAATACATAAAGCCAAAAAACACATACGCATAAATGTGTTTAATCAGCAATTTTACAAAGAGGGTATTGATCCCAATGCGTGGATCTCATATATAGATAAGAAATTGACTGACAGTTCAGGTCTTGATGCGATAATTCCTGATCCGATGGAAAGTGTAGAATACCTTGCCCAAGGCTTTGAGAAGATACGTTTGGATAAATTTGACAACTATACAGACTGGACTAGATCTTACAGACTTTCTCGTTCTTATACTGAAGAATTAAATAAGGAGTACACCTTCAGAAAAATCTACTTTACAGATGGGACAGAGGTTGGATCTACAGATTTTGATAAAAATTGGCTAAGCTCTCTACCCACTTCACTTTATTGACAGAAAATGGATCAGTTCACTTTAATGATTTTATGGATTTATGGCGCTGCTATCGCAGTTACAATATTTGTTATTGTTCTTGATCGTATGGGTAAGACATGGACTCAATATCTCATTAGAATTATAACATCTATCGCAGTCGTCTGGGCACTTTGTACTAGCTGGATGTGGTTTTACTTAATAGCATTGTGGTTGAGTCTACCGGCATTTCTAATAGGATTAGTGCTCACGATCTACACGATAAACAAATATGGATGGGGACGACCCGCAAAGGTCTTTTCCATTGTTATAGGGCTGACTGTTATCCTGAACTTAGTTAGTCTGGCATTTTTCTATAGCTGAATTCATTTAGAGAACAATCTAGGTCAATTGCCTTATTCCAGATTTTAATAGAATAAGGCAATTTTGGTAGTAATTAATGTTCAACTTTATACCTTTTAAGAAATGAGAATAATTATACCTATGATCTGTCTGTTGATCGCAGCATCCTGTACTGATAAATCACAAAAAGTTACTGTGGAAGGTTGTGGCGAGGAAAAGACCTTAATAATAGATGAGGCCTACACAAATAAGTATGGCTTAGAACCTCTCAATTTCACACTTTCTTATTACAGCAATGTACCTCACGAGTTACCAGAGGACGGTAAGGGATATGGCACTTATGCAAAATTTGCCCAGCGCGATGGAGATCAAGTAATAGAAGAGGTACGCCTCAACAGCTGGAGCGCTACTGGAATGAACGCAGATAATAAGGATAAGATGATGAAGGACATTCTCAAAAACACAACGGGAATACTGGAATTCATGTATGAGGTCCAGGATGTCAAGGAAAGCAAAAAGACTATTGCGGGAAAAGAGTATTGGGTGGCAGACGCAGTGGTAATCGAGAAATCTGAAGCGAAAAGTGATAATCCAACAAAATATCTTGTTCGCAATACGCTTATGGCACCCAGCGATACTGCCAGCCGCGGTCTTGCAGTAGTACAACGAGCCCACCCAGATTCAAACGTAAAATCCCACGACGATTTTTATAGAAATGCTTGTACCGCAATGGTGGTGAGTACAATTGATTTCTCAATTCAGTAGTCTGATAATTCAATTATTTGTTATGAAAAATTATATTCTTCTAAGTTTAATTCTCTGGCAGGTCGCAGTGACCGCTCAAACTAAATCCTATGACTGGCGTAATGCGCCTGAAAATCCTTTTACTCCAGATCAAATACAGCGTATCGATAGACAGGGTGTCCCATATGGTAAAGTCATAACCGTAGGTGATAAGTGGTATGATCAAGAAGGTAATTTAATTAATACAGCCATTGTAACCGTAGGAAGAGACGTTGCTGCAGAGTATAATGCAACTGTCGTAGATCGTGACGATCAAGGGCGCATCATTACAGAAATTTCGTATACTGCTGGGAAACCTGAAACCAAAGTCTATACATACGATTCAAATGGGAATATGCTCTCCTGGGAGTCTACTCCGAGCAACAAAAAGACGGTCTATACTTACGATGATCGCGGTCGTATTATTAAAGATGTCTATTCAAGCGACACCTTTGAATACACTACCATATATACTTACACAAATAAGGGTAAAGCACTTGTAGTAGATAAAAAGGAGACTAACAAAGACGGCGTTCTTGTCAATCACTATATCAAGGAATACCGAGAGGGATTGATTAGGTCGTCAGAAGAAGTAGGGCAGGGTAAGGACACTTTCACTTATGAATTTGATAAGGAGTATAATTGGATCAAACGCTATAAAAATGGAAGTAAATATTTTGATGATGAGCGTACCATCTATTACTACGATCAAGTGGATCCGAATGATTTTGGGAATGTAATTGTGACGGTGGCTCCTGGAAGCTACGGGAAATACGTCCTAGAATCGAGTGTGGCAGGAATACCACTCAAAGCAGTCAAGATAGGCGATTACCTTTTGATTTATAACCCTTTGAAAAAACAATACCACACCGTTTTCAAGGCTCAAGAGCAACTTGTAGAAGGTAATGTAGGCAAGAAACTATCGCTCAAGAGTTATGATGCAAACATGTCTTTGATGAAGGTCAAGAAAATGCGGCTTGTGAACGGCGTGAGGCAGTATTAATCAACAATTTAATCTTTAAATTAATTCCTCATGATCAAGCATTTATTCCTTCTAATACTTTTTTGCGGCAGCGCACAGGCTCAAAACATGCGCAACCCTAATGCACCTTTAAACCCTACGGTGTTTAATTATCTCAGTCAAGATTACGGTCTTGCTGGACCAGTAATGAAAACAGTGACCACTACAACTACTGATGACGGAACAGATGTGAATACCGTCATATTTGACGAAAAGGGTAAATTGGTTTCAGATGACTCTGAGTACGAACCCTTAAAAATGGAATACGCTGAAAATGAAATCATCGTCAAGACTAAAAACGGAAATAGACATCATCTTGTACAAAATGGTAACATTGTTAAGACTACCTATGAAGATGGTGCTTTTAAAGAATACAAATACGATAGCAACAATAATCTCACAGAGATTATATACAATGGTACCGACTATTCAGAAAAGGTCATTTTCAAGTATGATGATCAAAATCGGGTAATTGAAAAGACAAGTTATTGGGACGATAAATTTCAGAACACGATCGACTATCGCTATTTTGGAGAAACTGATGACCTTCAAGTCGAGCAGTCAGATAAAGAAGATAGTACTAGACGAGCAACCTATTATTATAGTAATGGTGCTTATCAAAATGTTTATCATGATGTTTTGGGACAAAAATCGATGTCAAATGTCAAATATGACAAATATGGTAACTGGATTTCCTACAGTGACGAGCGCTTTGGCGGTGAGGTGACCCGTGAAATCATTTATTTCTAAGTTATGAAGTACTTACAAAACGGTTTTCTGATTTTATTTGTTCTCGCTTTCGCGAAAGCGTACTCTCAACAACCACTCGATGTCCTAATGGACGGCAAGAAAAAGCCCATGAGCTGGACAAACACCTCATGGAAGCAGTATGATGTTTCCAAAATGCCCAAACAAATCGAGCTTGTAGTTTACAAAGTGGTGAATGCCGATAGCATCGTGCCACTGGACGCCATGGCTTATGTATTCAACAGCGATGGTAATCTTGAAAAAAGTCTTGAGGCCAATCAATATTTACAAACCGTAAAAATGTTTAAGTATGAGAACGGCAAACTGGTCAGTGAATCAGACGGCTCAAAATTTGGCATAACGGAACAGAAGTACAAAAGAAACGAAAAAGGTGATTTTACAGAGGTGCCCAGATACAGGCTTTATTATCAAAACGACAAGTTATCATCCGTAACTGACCCTGCCTATCCAGATCGCACCGACTCTTACAAACACAAAGGCAGTGCGTACACTGTATATTCAAAGCATGATAAGCGCTCCTATCTGTATGTAAGTGATCAACTGGTTGCTGTGCAAAATGATGACAACGACTACGCCACCGCCTATCACATTCCATTTACTAATCATGAGGTGTTTTTTAATCTGAAAAAGACAGGTAAGAAATGGAATGATCTTTTTGAAATGGCAGCAAACGATCCCGATGCCTTTAACAAGTTTGTCGATGCGCAAATGAGTGAAAGCGAAAAGGAATATCCTTTCTCAAAAACCATAACCAACCAAATGGACGACTGGACGGCTATAATTTACAAGCCTAAACACGATCAGACCGTGAGAAGATATTATCTAAGAAAGATCATCTATGCAGACGGTAGTACCTCTGGCAATACGACGCTTGATAAGAAAACCTTGCAGTCCATCGAGAAATAGACATCCATGATTATGAAAAAATTAGTTCCCATATTTTGTGTTGTTCTCGCTTTCGCGAAAGCTGAATTCTCAAATGCCCAAGGCGTTGATTACCGCCACGTGCAAACACCAGTCAAAAACCAGGGAATGCGAGGGACCTGCACGGCCTTTGGGGTGGCAGCAGCTTTAGAAACCGTGCCTGCCATGCCGGCAGATGTCAGTGAGCAATATCTTTATGCAGCACTCAAGCACAGCCAGCCCGGCGCGACCTATGAGGAAGGCGCGTTTTTGAGCAGTTACAAAAAACCATTGGCTACTTATGGTGTGATCAGTGAAGAGGTCATGCCTTATAATGGAGAACCGCTTGAGTGGGAAAGCGATATTAACGATTTTACCAGATTGATCAAAGGCGCACAGATAGGAAGCATAGGTTTATACCAGTTCCAGCAGTTTGCCAGCCACGGAATTTTAGAGAAGGATTTTATCTATTATGATAAAACGGTGGCTCACGATATTGACGAGATCAAAAGATTACTCACTGCAGGCGTTCCCAGTATTGCCGTGCATTATACCTATGTTCATGCGCCAGCCTGGTCGCGGGCAAAGATCTCTGCCGGCAATCCTTTGTTGCCTACGATAGGAGTGAAGCTCCCAGACGGTAACAAGCGTTATATAGATGTTTACAATACCTATGAAGGCGACCTTACGGCAGACATCTTTAGTGGTAAAGTTCCGTTCTACCTGATCGAACCTACGACTAAAATGGAAGATGGCCGCACACGTCAAAATTACAGCGGTCATGTGGTGACCATAGTAGGTTTTAATGATAAGGGGTTTATCTTCAAGAACTCATGGGGAACCGATTGGGGCGATAATGGGTACGGCTACATTTCTTATGCCGCGCATAAAATTATGGCGCGAGAAGCCTTGTTTTTTGCAGAGGCCAATATTCTCTACCCAGAAAAATACAGTGATCTTAAATCAGATTCACGCATCGATTTGAAAAGCAGTCTTTTTCTAGATGAGAAAGCTCAACCACAGTTTTATTTGACGCTGGATCAATCTTTTGATCCGGTAAAAATCCAGCAAGCAGAGTTTAGGGTGTATGATTCGCGCAATCAAGAATTAATGACCAGAACCGTCACATTTGAAGATGATTTGCAAAAACTCTTGGGATTCAAACCTTTTGAGGATCAATTGATGCCTCCGGATTTTTTACTCAATAGTGGTCATATCAATGTGAATGTAAAAATCACGGGAGAGAACGGCGTTGAGACCTTACGCTACTATCGCGCGATTACAGCTGGAGTAGGACAGTATAAAACGCGAGATCTTGAAAATGCTCATCAAATCAATCCGCCGCAAATGGAAGGCTCAGTATTCAATGAGCTTTTTGTTTTTGATGGGAAGAACATGGGGTTCAATGTGAGTCCCATAGACTTTCACCGAGCTATTCAAGAGAGTAAGGTTGATTTCAACACCGTCGCTGGACAGACTAACCATGCGGTACTTTATAAGGATGCGCCCTTTCAGTATGCGCAATTTAAATTCAGCAGTCATACGGATCGAGTGCTGGAGGAAGTTGAGTTGGTTTTTGATACTGAGCAAAAAGCGATCAATTATTTCAACGAGAACTTCAAGAATTTTAAGTCTGATGTTTACCGGGTAAGTTCTACAAATAGGGAATTGACCCTGCTCAAAGAGGAAGTTCCGTTTAAAGCAAAAGTGTGGCAATTCAACAATAAAATCTTTATGGCGATTAAACTGCCGGGAGGGAAGTGGAGTAATCTATAGATACGGTTGATGAAGGATCTTGTGGTTTATATCTTTATAGTTCTCGCTTTCGCGAAAGCGGAACCTCTACAGGCTCAGCTTCTCATAGACAGAGCAGTTGCCCCTTTAAATCCATCGGGACCATACAGTGATTACAAGCAAAACTCAAATCTAAAGGGAGACATTTATCAGTATGAGTATACCAAATATGATAGAAATGGTGTGCCTATTGATGATAATGTTTATACCGATGAGCAAGAGGCTATCAAAAATAAAGGTATTTATGAGCGTAGTGAGAATGGTTTAATCGTCGAAATCAACTTTTATACCTATGACCCAAATTCAAAACCCTCGTTTTACAATTATGACAAGAAAAGCAGACTAATTCTTGAGGACAATGAGTTTTGGGTCTACCAGTATGAGTACGATCGTGAGGGAAGGCTTTCTAAAAAAAAAGCAAGAAAGAAAGAGACAGGCAATGTAGGAATCACCACTTACTCCTATAGCATAAACGCTGGAATTTTGCGGGTAGATATAAAATATATAGATCCAGAGGGTAAGGAAACTGATTATTATATTTTGTACGAAGACAGTCTGGAGCTGGAGCGTTCTAGCTGGCGTGGACTTATTAAATATGAATACACTTTTGACGAGAAGGGAAATTGGCTCACAAAAGATTTTGAACAACAATACAGTGAGACGAGACCTAAATCAATTATGTACTACTCTGATTTTGAAAAATTAAAATCACAATCAACCATTAATTTCATCAAACGTAGGCTCATACCACAAAAATCACTAACCATTGCTTATCCCACTATAGGAAAAAGGGAATTGCGAACCATAAGCTCTGGAGCTAGGGATACTGGAGATGGAGTAATATTTTTTATACCTCAAATTAACCATTATTATCACAGTCCCACAGGCTATAAAGATAAGGATGATGACGGCGCCACGGGAATAGCGCAGTTGCGTGTCAAAGGAGAGACCGCAGTGGTTTACAATACTGAAAAGTTTTTCAAACCTTTTGAGAAGGGTAGAAGTTTGAAAAAGAATAGTAATCTTTTTGGTAATAGTTATGTTGCCCATGATACCGTGACAAATACCTCCTATCTGGTGAAGGATTTCCGCAATTCAAACAATGGATTTCTAATTCCTGAAAAGAGAGAAGGAGATACATATTTGTTTGGCCGGGATAGGGTCAAAGAGACCTATATCGTCATGAAAAATGCGGTAAGTATCGACTACAAAAAGCTGGGTAAGTCAAAATTTACTGAAAACGGAGATAAGGTACTCGTTTATGATGGTAAACCGTGGCTCATCTTACCCAACTATGATGCAATCACAGATGGTTTGCTTGACTATGCGCGGCTGTATGCTGGAGAACCTCTGATAGAAAATAACCCTAATGCTGTCGCACAAAAAAAGTTTGCCGCTTATCAAGAGGGGCAACCTGTTTTTATAGAACGTAGAGGAGAAAATGAATTTTATTTCTTTCAAGGAGACGAGAGTCTAGCCTCCCCAGATTATTTCAATTTGACACCAAAAGGAAAAGATGTGTTAGGTGGTTATGGCAACACTGATTTTGTAATCAAAAACTTAAAGGACTTGCCTTATAACAAAAAAATTGAGGCAAAAATTGCAGCAAAGAATGGCGAATTACTAGTTGAATATCGAGAAGGAGCTCTTAAATACTTCTATAATTACGGTAAGTCATTACTAAAAGAGGACTATAAAATTTTCAAAGGTGCTCCAGGAAAATGGATGGTATATCTCAACAAATTCAATGCATTTATTTATGTAGATAAAGAAAAACCTGGCTATAGTGGTTTTCTTGCCGCACCCTTGATAAAGGGTGAATACTTTGTCTATAAAAGCGCAAAGGGAATCTCTCTATTATCTCCTACGGGATACCTTAGTTCAAATGCATTCACTTGGAAAAAAACTAGTAATGGTACAGCCCAGATATTCTTGAACGGGAAATTAAGCTACGAGCTTCCTGATTACGACAAGCTAAAAAATGATAACCTCTATACTTTATCACTTCCTGGGCAGAAACAAACATCATCTCTGAGCTTAAAAACCGGAACAACCTCCAAGTTGAGTAAAGAAGCTCAAAAGTACGTTGAAATGAGATCATTGGGCTCTTATAAAGCGAGACCTCTTTTTGCTAAGGAAATAGAGTCTTTCAAAGCCGATGGAAAAACTCAACAAGAAATAGATCAGTACTACCTTGATATATTCAATGAATTATATGATCATGATTTTGAAGAGGGTTATGAGTTCATGATGCTAGTGCCCAGCGATATCGCTACGATGCTGATCTCAAAAATTAACTCTGAGAAGCGTTCTGCAATCAGGACCCGCAGTAGAGAGGAACTTAAGAAATACAAAGTCAAGAAATAGTACAAATTAGGTCAACTGCCTTATTTCAATTTGACGCAGTTTAGGTGATTTTTGAATTGAAGTTGTTACCTCGCTAGCCTTTAATTAGAATGAACACAAAAGTCCCAGTTATCGCATCCAGAATATTACTCATCTCGATCATGTTGACCTTGACTAAGGTGGTTGCGCAAGATGTAATGTTGAAGCCTGCAGTTGACATAGAGATCGCACCGTTAAATCCTACTGCAACGGGTCAGTTTGTAAAATGGCACGAGTATGCAAAAGGAATCGCTATTGCTGATAAAAATAAATATAATGAACAAGGTCTAACCGTCCATGACGGCGGTAAAACCATCAAGGACTTTATCAATCAATCGCCTGAAGATGCTGCGCTTGACAATTCCTATATAGTCGATCTCGATGAAAAGGACAGAATCTTAAAAGTTACCAGCTATATAGATGGGAAACCTTCATCTCCTAATACCTATACCTATGACAGTAAAGGCCAGATAGCTACAGCAAAGGATTTCTTTGGGACTCACACCTATATGTACGATAGGCAGGGTAGATTGTCTCAAGAAGTGTTAGAAGGTAAAAAGAAAACCGTTTATAGCTACGATAAAAAGGGAAAAGAACTCGTGGTGACCATGACCACAACGTGGCCAGATAAACAGGATAAAAGTGCCATAGAAGTAAAATCCTTTGAAAATGGTATGATCAAATGGCGTACAGATAGCTATGACAAGACATACTATGCCGTGCGGGATGATCGCGGGACTTATATCGCAGAAGCAGAAAAAGGAAAGCAACCCAGCTATTACATGCTCAAAAATGTTTTCTACCACGATGAGCTTAAAGCAGACCTACTTACCATAAAACGAATACCTGGAAAATCTCCACAGTTCTATCTGAATAAGAAAGAATACAATACGGGATTTATTGTAAATGGTGATGATGTCATCGTTCATTTTCCATACGACGGTAATTATTATATCAAAAGGAATTTCATGCCCAATGGGTTGCCTAATAATCAGTTGTTGCCACTTGAATTATTCAGAGAAAACACGCCGGTATTATTTAAATGGAAACAAGGTAAAATTCAAATATTTTATGGAAACCGTGCCTTGTACTCCGTTTATGGAAATACTGATTTGAAGCTTTTTGAGGATAATAATCACTGGCTGTATTATTCAAAGGATAAAGCTACATACTATCGCATCAAAAAAGATGTGACTCCAGTAGAAGGCGCTATCATTGAACCAGAAGTGATCAACGCTCCATTCATTCTTTATGCAGACACCGCAGTTCAACAGTGGATTATCATTGCAGAAGGTACACAGATAAAAAACAAATTTGGTTATGAGTTCAAAAGTGCAGATACTGGAGAGGTGGTTATAGTTAAAAACAAGATTCCTAAATACACTTATGTACCGACTGACAACGCAAAACCCATGCAGATCATCACTGGTGATTTCTACAAAGGTCAGTCTTACCCTAAATAGTAATAAAAAAATTATCCACGGATAAGACTCTATTGATTGCGTAGCATTTACATGATGAAGTAATATGATCAGGCGCTGGTCAGATCCTGAAATTGATTAAAAATGAATAAAAAAGTTCTTACCCTTGTTTTGAGTTTCGCTTTCGCGAAAGCGATATTCCTATCCGGCCCTCTAGTCGCGCAAATTCCTGCAGACCTGCAACACATAGGTTTGCCAGCAATAACTCAAGAAGACGCACCTTCAAATAATGAAGTCTATCGTGTACAGACTGCGACTTACAAAGCAGATAGCACAGGTTATGAACCTGCGATGCTGGAGGTTCTTAACTATAATGAAGATGGTCTCAAGTTTCAGGATTACCGCCAGATTTTTGGGAGTTATGCATCAGAGACTTTTGATGAATTTTTCTATACGGGTAAGCGACTGGACAGCATCGTGCGCAAAACCAGCGCGGGAGGATTTGATGCCCTAATTAGATTTGAACATGATACGCAGGGTAGAATCATTAAGGAAACCGCTACAGGGCATTATACAAATTACACAACCACTTTTGAATATGAAGACGATCTACTGGTCGAGGCTGTATTGACACCTAAGAAAGGTGATAAAATTATGGCATTTTTCTATTATGGAGGCATAGATAACCGTCTCATAAGCGTGACTGAAGAAACCTATGCGCCAGACGGCAAAATGACTAAATTATACACGGTATATTATCATGAGGGTAAGCCATTTGCCCGCTTAACAAAGGATCGACCTCTTATACACGTTTTGGATTTTACTGGATTTTACAAAATACGCAGTTCTAAATCGGGATATGAGACGGTAAAAATCTTGAGAAAAGCAGTCGAGATTTCGCAAGACGAGCTCTTCAGAGTAAGACGTGAGCTGGCAAAAGATGAGATCATGATCGAGCAGTACAGCACCAGCACTGATGCGCGTACAAACGACTGGACAAAAAGACATAAAACCTTCAAGAATTTCGGGAAACTCGATGATCGCTTTATTTTCCGCAAACTTTATTACCCAGATAGCACTACCAGTGGAAGCACTGAATTTGATATACTGTTTCAAAGGCGCGTGCCTAAGATCAAGAAATGAAGCGGTTCAGGCAGGAGAAATACGCTAACTGTCGTATTGCCGATATTTTACGATTGACGCAATTTTATTTCCTAAATCATTTGATATGAAAAGGTTATTTTTCTTGTTTCTTTTTGGTGTGGTTACCATGGTATCCGCTCAAAAAAAAGTAGACCTCAAAACTTTTGCTCCCGTTAATCCTCAGCCCTATGAACGTGCATTATCACTTCCTGCTGAAGATGCGGGAAAGGTAAAGGCAATCGACCACTTCTGGCAGCAAGGCAAGTTGAGGTATACCATTTTTTATGATGATAAAGGGAATGTAGAAAAAGTCTTTGAACCCGGTGTCAATAAAAATTATGCTGATCAGCTCAAAATATTTAGAAACGGCAAAGGTCTTATAACAGAAATACGGGATGTAGATCGAGATGGTAAGGAGATTCAAGAAACTTATGCCTACGACGATAAGGGAAATCTTGTCTCTAAAACTGTATTCAAAAGCAAGCCTGTAAGAAGGGGCGTCTATAATATGGTGGCTGATAAGGAAACAATCTATGAATATGATGAGGTAGGAAGGGTAATTAAAATGGGTAATAACTTTTACAGTTATAAGATCGATGGCGATGAACTCGTAATGACTTCAACCAGTACTTACGGTGGTGAAATGATTAAGCGATATAATGATTTTGGCGAGCAAACGTTTTATGAATACAGCAGCCAGAATTCAAAACCTACCGCCTATAGCTATGAACATATACGAGATAGCAAGGGGAGAGTTACTGCTTCACGTTTCATGGATAATGAGTTTAAGGATGTTAAGCGATACCACTATACAGATGGAACTATGAGCGCAGATCCCATGAACCAGATTGAACTACAATGGTCTCTTGATGATCAATCATTAAAATGGAATGGGTACACAAATGATTTGGGAAGATCGCAGGGGTTTTATAAAGACGGAAAACTAGAAGGTCCAGGACAGTTTCAAGGTTATGGAGTAAAACAAGCTGGGAATTTCTCTAAAGGACTATTGAACGGACCTGGCTTCATTAAAGACCTCACTCAATCTGAAGCTTATACCGTGGGTCATTTTAAAAATGGTAAGTTAGATGGTTATGGTATCAAAATCTTAGATAAAATTCCCGTTGAAGCAGGAATTTATAAAAATGGAAAACTATCTAAGTCATATGACCTGACAACCGCCCTTAATGATTATCAAATCTGTACCACTGACGCTTGTCCAGATGGATTCCAACAAAGAAAAACGCCTAACTATATGACTAAGTCCTATGCTTTCTACAAAGATGGAAAACCACAGGGAGTGATGGTTGAGGTAGGCATGTACGACATTGCCGCAGCCTATTTTGATAAGACCGGACCCATCTTTTATGCAGGTCGCAACCAGAATTATTACGTCCTAGCTAACTATAATAGCAAGGGACTGAATGGTTTGGGATATCTGGCACAGGGATCTAATTTCCAAGCGGGCGTATTTGAAAACAATACGTTGAAGGAGGACATGTCTAAATGAATCTTTACTACCTAAAACAATGAATTTGGTCATTGATTATGACAAATTCTTTGAGGTCAATAAGCAAACCTGGAATAGCAAAACTCCAGTGCACGCGGGTAGTATGTTCTATGATGGTGACGCTTTCGCGAAAGCTGCCCTGAGCGGCGTCAAAGGGGCGAGAAATTCCTTAAACTCCTACGAGTTAAACGCGTTTCCAAACGTAAAGGGCAAATCACTCTTGCACCTGCAATACCATTTTGGACAAGATAGTTTGAGCTGGGCTGCCGGTGGTGCCGAGGTAACTGGAGTGGACATAATAGATGTCGCTATTAACAAGGAAAACGAGCTTTCTGCATCATTAAATATCCCTGCAGATTTTGTCTGCTGTAATGTTCTTGAAACTTTACAAAATGTCCTAGAGCAATTCGATATCATTTTTACCAGTTATGGTGTGATAGGCTGGTTACCAGACCTAAAGCCACGGCAAAAATGATTGCTGAGCGTCTGAAAAAGAGTGGAATCTTTTCTATGGTAGAATTCCATCCCATCGCGTGGATGTATGAATATCTCCAAAAGATCCTATATTTATCGGACACCAGTTACAACGGCAAAGTATGGTGAGGGCCGAATCATATCTTTCCCGATATATTTCCTGAAATGATTAAGAAAGAAGACGATCTTTTCTATTTGAAAGAATAAAAGTATCCTACTGTCTTTGACATCAAGGCAATAAGAGGGAACTGAAAACAACCACTATTTCAAATGAAAGAGGAAAAAAACATGTCTGCTAATGAATTTGCTCAAATAGTGTTAGGCAATGATGGAGTCGATTCTACTATTGAGGTAAGGACTATTCCGCCTCACGATATAAAAGTTAGCTATAACAAAGATTTTGTCAAATGGGCGACTGACAATTTATTTTAATAAAGCAGTTTTCATTAGGAAAAACTTGAGTTGGATTAATTTAATCGCAGTTTCTAGATAGTGGTCTCAAGTAGTAAATCAACTTGAGCTACTGAAAAGTCTTCATTTTTTATGTTGTCGATATATTTTGCATCGTTCTAAACTGCTGTCTGAAAATCGGTCGATAGTCTTTTGTCAATGAGCGAAGTGGTCTTATGTCCGTACCGATTGCTACTGTGAAATAACGTATATTTGCGTGCAATAAATTCTTATTGCATGGTTTCCCACACATCAAAGTTTTTAGGCGAAGGACTTACCTACGATGACGTCCTTCTTGTCCCAGCTTACAGCGAGGTTCTACCTAGAGAAGTAAGTATTAAAACTAAATTTACTCGCAATATAACGCTCAATGCTCCAGTAATTTCTGCTGCGATGGATACGGTGACGGAAAGCCGTATGGCTATAGCGATGGCGCAGGAAGGCGGTATAGGAATCTTGCATAAGAACATGAGCATTGAGGCTCAAGCTCAAAAAGTGCGCCGTGTAAAAAGAGCTGAAAGCGGTATGATTCTAGATCCAGTTACACTCAAACAAAACGCAACTGTAAAAGATGCTAAAACTAGTATGGCAGAGCACAGCATAGGTGGGATCCCTATAACAGACGATGAAGGTTTTATAAAGGGAATCGTAACTAATCGTGACTTGAGATTTGAGAAAAATGATGACAGACCTGTAACAGAGGTAATGACATCAGAAAAGCTAGTCACCGCAAAGGCTGGAACCTCTCTTCAAGATGCAGAATCCATACTCCAAGAGCACAAAATTGAGAAGCTACTCGTCGTCGATGATCAAAACAAACTGGTAGGTTTAATCACGTTTAGAGACATAACCAAGCTTACTCTTAAGCCTAATGCAAATAAGGATCAATATGGTAGACTGCGTGTGGCAGCTGCCATAGGTGTTACTGGAGATGCTGTAGAACGTGCAGGCGCCCTTGTTGATGCAGGAGTTGACGCTGTAGTCATTGATACAGCCCATGGACACACAAAGGGTGTGGTGGAAGTACTCAAGCGTGTGAAAGAAAAATACCCTGAGCTGGAAGTTGTCGTAGGGAATGTAGCCACTGCAGCAGCAGCAAAGTATCTTGCAGATGCCGGTGCAGATGCCGTAAAGGTAGGTATAGGTCCTGGTTCTATATGTACTACTCGAGTGGTTGCCGGAGTTGGATTCCCGCAATTGAGTGCGGTAATGGAAGCTGCTCAAGCTTTAAAGGGCACAGGAGTTCCTGTAATTGCTGACGGTGGTATACGCTACACTGGTGATATTCCTAAAGCTATCGCTGCGGGAGCTGATTGTGTAATGCTGGGATCACTCCTAGCTGGAACAACTGAATCACCTGGCGAGACCATTATCTATGATGGCCGTAAATTTAAATCCTATCGAGGAATGGGATCTGTAGAAGCGATGCAGCACGGTTCAAAAGACCGCTATTTCCAAGATGTTGAGGACGACATTAAGAAGCTAGTACCAGAAGGGATTGTGGGCCGAGTCCCATATAAAGGAGATTTAAATGAAAGTATGACCCAGTTCATAGGCGGTTTACGTGCTGGAATGGGTTATTGTGGTGCAAAAGACATTGAATCTCTTAAAGAAAATGGTCAATTTGTAAAGATCACCACTGCCGGTATGCATGAGAGCCATCCTCATAATGTGACTATTACTAAAGAGGCACCTAATTACAGTCGATGATAAGTTTAAGCGCAAGTATAAGTTTAAACTTAAGCTTAAATTGAAATTCAATTTTTAATTAACTCTACCATTTCAATTAAACGGAGATTTGCATCCACACAACCGGAAACTGAATCATCTGCAACTTAAATCGAATCTTATACTTCAGCTTAGACTTCTACTTAAACCTAATTCATGAAAATAATCTGCATAGGTCGCAATTACACAGAGCATATCGCTGAACTAGCAAATGAACGGCCCATTGAACCTGTTGTGTTTTTAAAGCCAGACACGGCCATATTGCTAAATAAGCAACCGTTTTTCATTCCGGCTTTTAGTGATGACATACATCATGAGGTGGAGGTGGTGGTGCGCATCAATCGCATCGGGAAGCATATTGACAAAAAGTTTGCTCACAAGTATTACGATGAAATTGGTCTTGGAATCGATTTTACCGCGAGGGATGTGCAGCAAAAGTGTAAGGAAAAAGGATTGCCTTGGGAAAAAGCTAAATCATTTGACGGTGCTGCGGTAATCTCACGAGACTTTATTAAAAAAGAAGAACTAGGCGACTTAAATAATTTGGAATTCAAGCTCTTCAAAAATGACCAGCTGCAACAGAACGGAAACACTTCACACATGTTGTGGGATATCAATTCTATAATAGAATACGTCTCACAATATTTTACCCTGAAGATTGGCGACCTCATTTATACGGGAACACCAGCAGGTGTTTCACGCGTCCAGGAGAATGATGTGCTCAGAGGTGAGTTGGCGGGTCGAGAGATGTTCAATATTCGTGTGAAATAGAACAATCTCTTTGTTTCCCATAAAATCTAGGGTAGACATAAAATTCCCGATTTCATTTGAGATCGGGATTCCTATTGATTAATGACCTTTCAGATTATTCTACCACAACCTTAAAGCTTGCTGCGCCTGTGCTGCCTTCCACCTCTACGATGTAGACGCCGGCCGCCATGTCTGCCGTATCGATTTTGAATAGTCTGGACTCCTCGGTCTTATAGCTTTCCACAAGCCTTCCCGGTAGGTCAACCACCTTCACGGTCTTGCTGCCCTCAATTCCTGCAAAGTCTAGATTAAACCAGCCGTCAGTTGCTGGGTTGGGGTAGAGTAGGAGTTCCGCTTTCGCGAAAGCGGGATCATCCACACTCAAAGTCACATCTTCAAACTCTACGGTAAACCTCTGATCTAGACCTATAGTATCTCGCGCCGAAACGACAAAGGAAAGCATGGTCTCTTGAACAGAATCCACAAGAATTCTTGTTCCTGTAAGGGCGTCAGCTATATAGGCGTTCATATCAGGAATGTCTACTGGAGCAATCAAAACCTGATAGCTGCCATCTACATCCACACTCAGGTGTAATGGCAATATCTCACCATCTACTGGCAACTCACGACGCTCGATAGCCAGATAGCTGCCGCCATCATTACGGGCGATATTAAAGGTGCTGCTCAGGAACTTAACGGAGTCATCATTATCCACCACATTGCTGAAAGAGGGATTAAACCCTATGATGGTCCCATCAAGGTCTGTCCCGGCAGCATCCTGCAGCTTGATCCTCATCACGTGTGGTCCGCCAGTTGAGTATACTCCAGTAAGTGGTGCGCTGGTCATGGCGTATTCACGCCTAAGAGTAGCCGTGGTATCACCATTACCACTTCCCTCAAAGAAAACTGCTTGTCCAGGTTGCATATATCCATTAAAACTTCCTAAGGTCGCTCCCAGAACATTGTCCCAACTCACATAGTTGCTGCCAGCAGGCGTCACGCTGGGATCTACAATCCACATTTTATTTGTGTTTAACCCTGCGACATCTAACCCATCAGTGGGGTCAGTAGCTTGGGCGCGTATGTCAAATACCGCCTGGTAGGGATTTCCTATAAGGTTAAAGCTGCCCGTAGTACCTGTGATGTCAAATTCTCTATCCCAAACGAACACTTCACCTTCTGTTCTTAAGATGGTAGATCGCCCGGCTGAAGAATTATCAGTTAGATCGATCTCTCTATCACCTCGTATCATCAAGCGATAAGTTGTTCCCGCCTTGATCTGATCAGTTGAAGCATGGGTTGAATTCACTGCAACCCAGCTGTTATTTAGATTTTCGTAGCCGTAAATACTCAGGTTATTTGATTGAGTGGTGTCAAATCCATTTGCCGCTCCACCAGGACCCGTTATGTGCGTTCCAAAACCGGATTCATAACCTGCATCGCCAAGATTACGACCACCTTCCTGCCAATTGTCAAAGATCGAAGTACCACTCGTGTCTGATTCACCAGCATAAAAATGATTTGTTGAAACGGGCGAGGAGACTAGTCTGAACTTGCGCACTCCACTGAACCAGCGTTCTACGGTAAGTTTTGGCGTTAGGCTATAATCTGTGCCGTTTTCAAAGTCAATTTTGGCGTAATCAATGACTGCTGTATTGCTAGAACTGCTATTTAGGGTCAGGTTTGTGTTTGCACTATTGAACGCAATTTCGGTACGATCGTTATTTTGTGACGTAAGTCTGTAATAGATATTTGTTACACCCGAAAGCGTGATCTTGTCAATGTCTGCACCAGCTTCAAGTGTGCCTATTTCAGACTGACCCATATTCCAGTCAGCATTTGAACAGCCCGCCTTGAATACGGTAGCTTCCTGATAGTCCAGTATGCCATTTACTATTAAATCTCGTTCTACACTCAAGGTGCTGCCCGTGAGACCAGTAAGCGTCGCACTAGCATCAACTTGAACATCAAGAGCTATAACGCTTGAAAGCGATGGAGATCCGCTTTGAATAGTAATTTTGTCAGAACTGGTAGAGGGGTTAGTGGAACTATCTGGTGCATTGGGAGACCAGGAGCCGTTGTAGATATATTCTACTGAAATAGGTTTTGGGTTAATGTTAAGACTGAAAGACTCTTGATCGCTACAACTACCATTTGAGTCATAAATGTAGAGAGTAACAGGGTAGCTTGAAAAATCTGTGATGCAAATGGCATCACCAGCATTATATTGAATTCCACCACCACTTACATCAGTATAATACGCTTCATTTCCTGAAAGGTTGTTACCTGAGATCACTGGGAGGATAAAAGATCCTGAAGCAGTTTGATGGGATAATGGGGTGATATCAGGGGTTTGAGATATGATAGTGAGTTGGAAACTTTCTTCATCGCTGATCCCGCAGACCTCATCATAGATATATAAGGTGATAGGGTAACTACTAAAGTCAGATTCGTTCAAGACGGTTCCAGCGCTGAGGTTGAAACCATTACCATTTGAGAACTCTGAATACACCTGGTTCCCGCTTAATCCAGTGCCAGTAATTGCTGGCAAGGTATAAGAACAATTTGCAACAACATTGTTTAAGGCATCGAGATCAGGAGCATCTGGTGCCAGTACAGTTATCGTTGATGTATTACTACCTACATTCCCGCAGCTGTCTTCTCCGCTTAAAGTAACAGTTTGGGTTCCAATGTCAGAACAATCAAAGTCTAGTATAGAAGTTCCTCCATAATTAATCGTACCAACAAAATGACGATTAGGATAGGTTAGACCAAATGGATAAGCCTTGCCTACACCTCCAGTTACAACTAAATTGAAATCGCTTGCAATTTCTGTCGATCCAGAGCTAGGGCCTTCCTTGTATTGAATACCTCCTCCTATAGTGTTGGTTATATAAAAACCGACTGTTTGACCTGCGTTGAAATTAAGATCTATATCTATTGGTAAAGGCGTTAACATATTTGTCCCTAAAGATGTTACATCAGTTGCAGAGCCAATTAAGGTCCAGTCTCCAGCGGTTGATTCAAAACCTTGATATCCTCCCACGCGATAATAAATCTCATAGTCAGCAGTAGTGCCTGGATAAAGTGGAACGTCAAATGATGTAATAATAGCCCCATTTATGAATTCTACATCAAACATAATTCCTCTTTGACCATTGTCGGTAAAAGTCGGTGTTGATAAACTCCCTGAAGGTCCTGATCCACCAAAAGAAAGTTCTAAACCTGAACAACCTGAACTAGGGGTGCTACCATTATCAACCTCGGCGGTGGTCAAAGAGTAATTCCCAGAATTGTCAAGCTGGACTGTCAAATCTCGAGTTAAAATACTTGGTTGGGAGATGGAACTAGAATTTATGACTTTATTATCACAATATGTATCCAGTGAAATCCTGTCACTCTCTAACATACCGTCTGAATCAGAACAGTTACTAGCTTCTAAAGCAAAGTATTTACCAACAGTTGTACCTTCAGAAAAACCAAAATTTGCCCTTGTGGTCGTGGATTTTGTTGCATCATTATTTACTCGCCAATCTATATCATCATCATTCCCATTGTTGAGATTTGTCCATGAAGAAGATAAATTACAAATAAATGCTTCGCAATAATCACTTGTACCATTCAGATTTTCACTCTCAAAGTCTTCATTTATATTGATAGGACTCTTAGATAAAATTAAATCTGAACACTTCTCAGTAATGTTTGGATATAAAAAATCTTTGCTCCCGACTGATGAAAAAGCATACTCGCCTATCACCATAAAAAATAAGATAAACAGTAAGCGAGAGGTGGATGAGCGTAATATAGATTTCATTTTTGATCCTATTTACTTATAAATCTATTTTATAAATGGATAAACACCGACCTTCCACACTAAACAGCCTAAACTTGGGAAGTAGTGGCGTTTTTCTGGGAAGTATGGAATCAGAAAACTTATGAATTATATAAATGGTAGATTTAAGCCAGCATTAAAATTGGAAGATAAACCTTAGATAATTTAGAATATTGATTGAAACTATACCAAGCTTTTTGCGAAAATTCCGTGCGTTATTTTTTCTGGTGTTTTTGAGTTTTCAATCGCAGCCCTTAAAATCACCACCATCCACAAATGTGGAGGACTTCCAGCAAGCCGCTTTCTTTTTTGAAGAAATTTTTAAAGAGGGCAGGTCTCGAGAATTGTGGCCTGCAAGCTATCACGTATATTTTGAGAAAGTTGAAAAATATTGTTCTGAAAATTGCAGTAGAGAGCAAAAATTACTATCCCAGTTCTATCTTTTAAGTTATTACGACAATCAGCTAGATAGTGAGAAAGTTGTGCAAATAGGTGAGAGGCTTCTGAGAGAAATAGACTTTATTGAACTAGAAGCTTCAGTCTATACCAGTGTTGCTCTATCAAAAGCTTATGAGCGACTGGGGATGTTTAGAAAACAGCTTGAGATCATGCCCCTCGTGATTGAGCTGGATCAAAAATTTGATAATCTTATACGGCCTTTAGGGTACACCTATTATCATGACCTGGCGATGATCTATTACCAGCTCCAGGATTATGAAGAGGCACGCCGATATTTTACATTGCAAAGCGAGGAACTACTGCGCAAAGGAAATGATTTTAGAGTTGCAAGTATGTTCAATAATATCGCTCTAACATATGAGCGACAGGGAGATACGCTCAAGGCCATGGAGTTCTATAGAAAATCTATTGAAATCCTGGAGAAAGATCATCGTGCGAGTGAGAGCGACCCTCTACCATATAGAAAACACTTTTATAATGTAGTGCAGTCTAATCTGGCTAGCCTCAATATGGAAAACATGAGCTCGCCAGAAGTGAAAGAAATTTTTCTGGCTGAGATCAAGTCCAGCAAAGAGATTAAAGAACCTCGCATCACGCGGCAGTCTTACATCAACCTCAGCCAGCTGTATCTTTTTGATGGAAACGTGGACAGTCTTCAAAAATATCTGGGTCTGGCAAAGAAGTGGGAAGAAAGCTATCCTGATGCTAAAGATCGGGCAGACATCTCGAGCCTTCTAGGGAAAATGTATTACTTAAAAGGTGATAAAGAGAATGGTTATCTCGCTTTCGCGAAAGCGGAAAAACTCAAAGACAGTCTACAACAGGTCATTACCAGTAGACTACTGGTTGAAGCTACGGCTGAGTTTGACTATGATCAAATCAGTAAAACGCTGAGTACAAAAACAAAGGAACTGGAAGAAAACCGAAAGGCAGTAACCCTGCAGTGGATAGTCATGGGAGTACTGGCAGTTCTCCTCACCATTATCGGGATTCAGTTTTTCAAAGCAAACAAGGACAAGAAAAAAATAAGCAAACAGCGCCAGATGCTGAAAAAAAACCTAAAGGAGAAGGAATTGCTTCTTCAAGAAACCCACCACCGCGTTAAAAATAATCTGCAAATGATATCTGGATTGCTGGAAATGAAACAGCATAAAGTGATGAGCGCAGACGGGATGGAGGTATTACAAGAATCACAAGAGTACCTCACAAGCATGGCTCTGATTCACCATATGCTTTATGATGTTGAGGGTTCTGGCAAAGTAAACGCCGCACCTTACCTACAAAAGTTAATTGATCATATTGCTCGATCCAATGGACGCGAAGACGTAAAATTCAATTTTAATATCGAGCCACTAGAAATAAGTACGGAACGCTTATCACCTTTAGGACTTTTGGTTAATGAGCTTGTAGTCAATAGTTTTAAGCATGCCAGAGATCCAGATCTCAACATTATGATCAGTTTAGAAAGGAAAAGTAATTCTTATCATTTCAGGTACAAGGATTCAGGAACTGCCGTCGCGTCAAGAGTCGCTCATGAAAGTCACGAAGGTATGGGAATCACGCTGATCAAACTTTTTGTGGAAGAAATGGAGAGTGTTCCCCAGTTTGAAGATACCGCTGGGTTTGGTATCGAGTTTACATTTAAGGATTGATATGGAAAAAGGTAAAATTAAGGTGTACGTAGTCGAGGATCTCGCCATGACTCGAGCCGCATTGAGCAGCATATTAATCAATGCTGGATTCTCATTTATGGGCGGTGCTGCCACAGCAGAAAAAGCACTTGCCGACCTAAATGAAAGTCAACCTGATATCTTTCTTTTAGATTATAATTTAAAAGGAAGCAAGAATGGGTTGTGGCTAGCAAAAAAACTGCGAGCTGACTACCCGCATATCAAAATTATTTTTCTGACAGCTATGGGGAATGACCATGTTCTTTCTCAAATCAAAGAAGTAGTTCCAGATGGTTACCTCATGAAGCCATTTAATAAGCCCACGTTGATAACAACTATTGAATTAGCACATGCTAGAGGTAAAGAATCTGCTAAGAATCGTCCGGGATATGACCAAAATGAATCTGGAAGCAACTTTTTTATCAAACACGATCGTGAGATGATTAAAGTGGAACACTCAAGCATCCAATTTATCTACTCAGATAAAAATTACGTGTTTATCCAATGCAACCATATGGTTATCAAGCAAAGAATGAAATTGAACGAAGTTTACGATCGGTTCAGTTTACCAGACCACTTTATACAGTGCCATAGGAGATATATTGTTAACTTAAATCAAATTAATTCTCTTAATCAGGATGAGATTCTTATAGCCAAACACTCAGTACCATTATCTGCTAACTATAGAAAGGAGGTCAATCTCAAAATATCTGTTCATAGGGCTAAGGAAAAACAGAAAACGTAAGTAATTCGATTATATCAGTTAAAGAACTAATGAAAAAAAATCCCGATCTAATTTGAGATCGGGATTTCACGTTTTAGTTTGGTTCAATTACTCAACCACTACTTTGAAACTGGCGGTGCCAATACCTCCATCTACCTCAACCAGATAGACTCCAGCGGCCATGTTTTCGGTATTTATTTTGAACAACTGTGTTTCTGTAGTGCGGTAGCTTTCCACCAGTCTTCCCTGAAGATCGACTACCTGAACAGTCTTCTCACCCTCGATTCCCATAAAGTCCAGATTAAAGTAGCCATCAATCGCAGGGTTAGGGTAGAGGGATATTTGCGCTTTCGCGAAAGCGGGATCATCCACACTCAATGTCACGTCCTCAAATTCTATACGGAAACGGTTACTTGCTTGTGAATTGACATCATTCTGATCTACGGTAAAAGAATAAGTTGTGATCTGTGAATTATCCAGTGCGATACGGTTGCCAGCAAAAGTATCTACAAGATAGGCCTGACTCATCAACAGGTTGAGCGGTTGTGACTCAAAAACATAGTTGCTGTGGCGCAGATTAGTCAATGACAGCTCTAATTCTTCTCCAGCTTGAGGCAAGTTTCTGTCTTCAATTACAAGATATCCACCTGTACTGGTCAAAAACCTGCTAAGCGTCTCGTCAAGATTAGCAAACTTAAGTGCGTCCAGATGATCAAATGAATTATTCCCAGTTGCTGAGAACTGCACAAGTAATTGATCTAAAGAACCATTATTGTTTTGATAATCGGTTTCCTCAAATAGTTCTAACCTGAGCTCAGAAGGATTTTGATTTAGAATCGATACAGGAGGTGGTATAATTGCATTATTCCATTTGGGTATTGAAATGCTGCCACTAGGTACTCCTGATGCCACGACAAAGGCTACTTGTCCTGGTTTCAAAACACCTTGCTCAAATCTTGAATCAGATGAACTAGGTCCAATCAGTTGATCCAGTTGACGACTATAGGTGCGATATGCCCCACGTGTATTTACTATAGGATCCCAGATGTAGTAAAAACTGTCGCCCATTGCACTCAATAAGGTATTACTACCATTAAATTGCTGTCTCATCATAGCCCCAAGCGGAAGCTCTGACTGATATGGGTTAGGCAACATCATATATTCATTGAGTGTTGTAGCAGGGTTAGGCAATGAATAAGTGGAATTCAATAAGGTTCCCTCCGCTCTTAAAGTGGTACTGGACTGGCTTGAATTATTACTTAAATCAATTCTACGATCTCCTCTTACCATCAATCGGTATGGGGTTCCTGGCACGAGCAAATCAGTAGGGGCGTTTGTGCTGGCTTGAGCTTGCCATTGTTGCGAGCTGTTATTCCAGCTGAACATGGACGGGTTACCAGAACCTGACTGATCAAAACCGTTTGAGAGGGAACCGCCAGTAATATCTGTACCGAAACCACTTGTCTCAGCACCGCTTTCTTGCCAGTTGTCGTAAATGGATGTAGTAGATTGCACAGATGGCGTAACAAAACGGAAAGCCCTTCTATCTGCAAAATAATTTTCAGTTTTTACGACGCCGTTTATAGTCAAATTAGCACCATCTATCACGGCCGTTCCTGTTTCACTACTGGTAAAGATCAAACTTGAGCCAGCAATGTTGAGAACGGAATTACTGACTGTATCATCGTTAAATATCTTGTCAGTTATTCTTATGTCCCCATCTAGATTCAAGGTCGCATTTGCAAGTTCTAGCGTTCCAATAACGGTATTGTTCAACGTCCAAGGTTGGGATGACTGACCATAGGCTAAAATGGTTGCTTCTGGACCATTTATGGCTTGAGCGGTTACGATATTATCAATGATGAGCCTACTGCCACTGCTTAGAGTAAGGGTAGCTCCAGTTTCCACGCTTAGGTCATGTGTTCTGATCACAGAACTTAAGGTCGTACTCTCCCTTATAATAATGTTATCCACAAAGGTTGAGGGATTACTAGCAAGCGTGGGATCATTAGGTGTCCATGAACCGTTATCATAGATAAAGTCACCGTTAGTCACCTCGACGGTGCGTGTAATCTCTGTGGCTGCATTGCCTGCTAGATCTGTTGCATTGTAGGTAACTAAATAGGAGCCCGTTGCATTAATATTTACTGTATCTCCACCTACTATCGGTGTGATCGATGAGCTACAGTTATCGGTCACGGTTACTCCAGGGTCTATAAAAGTGACACCGCGCTGTATCGTAATCGTTGCAGCCCCATTGAGTGATAACACGGGTGCGATAGCATCGTCTACGTTTACCAGCGCATTTTGTACAGCAGTGTTCCCAGCCTGATCTGTAGCGGTTATCAAAACAGCTTGAATGCCTGTATCTGCACAGGTAAATGTAGTTTGAGAGATGATTACGGAGTCGGGATTTGTCTCTACGATCGTATCTACGACATCTGCTTGAGTAATAGAGGCATCCCCATTTGCATCTAGAGTAATGGTTGCATTTTGGGTGGTAACTACGGGTGTGGTGCGGTCTAGAGTTACGCTACTGCCGTCTGTGATACCGGTGATACCTGTGGAATCATTACCCACTAGATCTGTAAGACCAATGGTAAAGTTCAACAAACCGTCAGGTAGGGAAGTCATGCTCGCGCTATTAACACCAGGTATTAAAATTTGCGCCTTATACTCATTACTGTTTCTAGTAGCATTTACCGTAGCCGTGCGCCCAGCGATTTGAACAACAGGTGTTAGTACCTCTTCACTCGTGGTAAAAGTGAGGGTTATTTGATCTCCCGCTTTCGCGAAAGCGGAACTTGTACTATTATCACTACTTATTGAAGCATCTACCACACCAGGAGGTATGCCATCTACGACGACGGTGCGTGTAACTTGAGCAGCTGCATTGCCTGAAGTATCCTGTACGTTATAAGTAACGATATATGTACCGTTTGTACTGGTGTCTACCGTGTCGCCTCCTATCACAACTCCAGCTGCATCCAGCCCACAGTTGTCAGTAGCCGTGGCACCTTGCTCTATATAAGAACCATTAACTGGAAGTACAATATTTTGATCACCCACAAGGGTAATAACTGGCAATTCGCTCTCTGACAGTGCCACTAGAAAGGTATCGCTTGATTTCTTAGTCGCATCTGTGGTTGAGGTAGCAATTAATGTGCTATAGGGTCCTGCGTCGAGTAGAGTAGGGCTGTCTGCTGATGGAGCTTTGTCATTCCTAGCAGCAGGAATTCCCAATGTGATCGCATCACCAGATGGAGAGGAAAGATCTTGAGCACTCGTTTGCTCGTTGAGCGGATAGTACATCACTAATCCAGATTGATTTGGGTCTATACGATTTAAGTAGAACGACTTAAGTTCATTTGGATCGATAGCGTAGTCCAGCATGACCACATCTGCCATTTTACCTCTAAAACGATTATCTGTGCTGATACTTCTACCTGCTATACCTACAGAATTTCCAGAGTTTACAGTGGTGTTAATTGTGCTCGCTTTTTCACCCACTTGTTCCCCATTGAGAAATAATTTGAACGTAGTGCCATCATGCGTTATAGCGACATGAGACCACTGACCAGGGGGAATGGATGCGTTAGTGTCAAGGTTGTTTGCATACATGTCTGCCTGCAGCTTTCCGTTTAAAGCCCCAAAGGTAAATAGTCGATTTAATGCTCCATCTCCATACCACATGAAGAAAGTCCGGTTACTGTTGAAAACACTGGCATTGTTAGGCTTCACCCACATCATCGCAGTGCGTGGTGCATTACCGGTAGGAAGGTTAGAATGATTGACAACAGCACTTTGATATTCAAAATTCACGGACCCTGACGCACGACGTTCCAGGTCGATACAGGTAAAGGTATCATTAGTCAAACTGAGCGTATGACCGCTACAGGAGATTGTTCCATCATCTGCCATGGCGGTTGTTATAACCGCATTGCCCGATGCGTCCAGTACGACAGTTACATCCTGGCTTCTTGCAATAGGTATATCATCCTTTAAAATAACTATTGCTTCATCAGTAGCTCGATTTCCATTTGAATCTGTTACAGCAAGAACAGTATGGTAAGTACCTATCTCATTTTGAAAACTAGCATCAGGATAATCTGTGGACCATACGGGTTCACTGCCACCACCACCTACAGCTAGATTCCCTGCTGTATTGAAACGTCCATCGTTGATGGCGCCGCCGGTTCCTTCATTTAATTTGTTGTAATAGATTAAGCCAGGCTCATTTCCAGCGGAGTAACTATTGTATTCTGATAGAACCTGTGTACCCGTTTTTGCATAGTCGTAAAGTCTTAATTCTGATAAATTGCCTCTAAAATCAGCATTAGTGTTGCCTAAATTGTTACCTAAGAAGAGGTCTGATGAGGCTGTATTTAGGTCAAAACCAATGTTAGTATCGGTTATGAGGTTTCCATTTTTATAGATTTTAAAGTTTCTATTGTCATAACTTATCGCATAATGTGACCATAAATTATAAGATACGATTCCACTAATCCTGATAAACCTACCTGAGCCATTAAATCCTAATATCATATCTCCATTTGTTTGCAGTAACACACCAAAGAATCTTGTAGGAGAATTTGCACCATAGTTGACAACAAATTGATTACCACCTGTATTTTCTGGTTTCATCCAAAATTCAATGGTTCTCGCAGCATTTCCAGTAGGTATACCGGTGACTGTGGTAGAGATACGTTTGTTATTCCCGTCAAAATAAACACTTCCTTCATTTATATGAGTTTGATTGTATGAAATGGAAGGTCTATTAGTTGTCAAAGAAGTGCCTATGGTTAAATTAACGCCACCATCCACATCGTTTGATCCATCGTCTACAGCGGCTGCGGTCAGATTATAGTTACCTGAAGAATCTGGGCATAATTCCACATCTTGAGCAATGGCTGTGGGGGGTGTTCGATTGATGGTGACCTGTGAGCCATTTGTCGTAGTGGTCACTTGAGTACCGGTATTTCCTACCTGATCTTCAAAATCGATTGTGAATGTTGCAATGCCATTAGGCAAACTGGAAAGGTTTGCATCTTGAATTCTAGGCACAGAAATGTCAAAACTATAATTCAAGGTATTAGGTGTTCTGGATACGTTAGCAGTTTGCCCAGCAATGGTTACAGCTATATTATTTAATTCTTCACTGGCAACTGCATTAATAATAATTCTATCATTTGCCTTTGCAATCGTGCTATTACCACTATTGTTAGATGCAATGGTTACATTGCTTAAGATAGGGAAGGATTGCGGCGCAATGGTCACGTTAAATGAACAAGTTTGAACGCTACTATCTTGGGCGTAATAATTGAATGAGTTTGTATAATTCCCTGCGGTCTGTAAGATACCGCTTTCAAACCCTGCGGTCTGAATGAGTTGAGATGGCACCTCAATGATGTAACGCTGGGATAATGACGCTGGGATATCATTCCATTCACCATTCGTTTGTAATTCACCGTAATCTTCAGCACCTCCTGAATTGCTGGGGTTTCCGCTAGCCCAATTTGAATAAGAAAAAGTTTCACCATTTTGCCACGCATAAACGCCTTCAGTACCCAAATCATTTAATCCTATGTGAACATCTGAAATTCCATTGGAGTTTAAATATGATTGTAAAAACTGATTTTCTTCTACGCTTGAAATGCTTGCTAATGAGTAACCTGCTTGAGCAGCATTGTTAAAAGCTTGTGAGGCTGAAGCACTATTATTTGATATAAAATAGGTATGTCCTTCAAAGGTTCCTATGGCAGTTGTATTGGTTGGTTGCATAATTCCCGATAAAGGGATTTCTACTACAAATTTTATCGCTGAATTTGCACTGGTATCATTCCAGCCCCAAGCTCCTGATAACACGACTAGTTGAGTATAATCTTCATCACCAGAATTGTTCGGCTCATTGCTGCGCCAGTTTGTGTAGGTTGAATTAGAACCATCTTGCCATACAAAGGTTCCTTCATTGTCTATATCGTTGTAACCGATTAGTATGTTGTTTGCACCTGCTGCCGTGAGCGCTCCTGTCAGAAATGATTCTTCATCTGCATCATTAATAGTGATGAGGTTGTAGCCTTGCGCTTTCGCGAAAGCGAAATTATTAACCCCAGTGTCTGCTGCATCAGAAATAAAGTAAGCACTACCATTGTAGGTATCCAAGAACGACATTCCATCTGGTGCAAGAGTTTCTAGTGCATTTATCGCTACTCCACCTGTCTCACAATTATCGCTTACGGTCGGAAAATCGAATTTAACCGTCTCACCGCTAGTCGAGGTTGCCTCAACGTTTATGTCTGATGGGCATGTTAAGATAGGGGAAGTATTATCCACCACATTTACAAATACGTTTCCTGTGGCTGAGTTGCTGGCGCTGTCTGTTCCGGTTAGTGTAACTAAGATTCCTTGAGCAACTGGAGATCCTGCTGTGAGAGTTTGGGTGATATTTGTGTTGTTGATGCTTATGGGTAATTGATTTCCTGTAAGGTCTTCTAATTGATTACTAGTACCGTCAAATGAATAATAGGAGATCAAACCTTCCGTAGTGGGGTTTACTGGTGCGTAGATCCCTTCATTTATTTGAGCGGCTGTTCTGGCGGTCTCCCATATCCTTATGTCATCCATCAACCCACTTGTGAAGTTTGGTACGGTAGGGCTCGGATTTTCTTCTGTACCTATTTGAAGGATCTGACCGTTTGCGCTCGGACTTATGTCGACTGGATTACTGGTATCTTCCAGAGTGCCATCGACGTATATTTTTAAGACACCTAAACTTGTCGAGTTGTCATATTCATAAACACAAGCAATATGGTGCCACTGCCCATCTGCCACGTTTGTGGTTGAAGATGGAATTACTGTACTGTCAAAAGGTGGTCTGTTAGTGGCTATTCTAATTTTTCCATCACTCTGTATATACCAGTGGAACCTGCCATAAGAACCCGTTCGCCATTTAGCCATAAGCATTTGATTAGGCATATTGGTATTGATCCACATCTCTGTAGTAAATGAACCCAAAAAATCTGATACATTGCCTAAACTAATTCCCTGCGCACCTGATTGGAAATTAAGCGCACGTTGATCTTGTCCTTCAATCTCTTCACAATCAAAAGTGGTTTGATCTAAACTTAAGGACAAACCTGAAGTCGCGTCCTCAAAACCCGGATCGCCAGAAACAAGATCAATAGTTAAGGGTTGCGGTGTAGCAAAATCATCAAATACACTACCTGATTGACCCAAATATCTAGAGTTGACTAAAAGTCGCATGCTAAATGGCAAAGAGAAGTCGATGAGATCTCCTTGTGTTTTGCCATCTTGCTCTATTAAATATTGACTGCGATTTGCAAAAGTTCCAGTTGTCGAACCTCCCCAAGTCACCCTTCCCGATCCGTTATTGAAACCTAAAATCTCGTTAGAAGGACGCGATCCATTATTTAAGGTACATCTCAAATATATGTAGTCTCCAACTCTTACCTTGACGCCATCAAATGCAGGACTGGTCTGGAAACTGCTGTGAGAGGCAGCAATTGAAAGAGGAAGACCGTTACTGCTAGAAGTCGCAAAGCCAGAACCAAAAGCAATTTCTCCACCACCACTACCTACTATATTTATTTCTGGCCCGTTCACATAATCCATTCCCGTAACACTTACTGACCCATTATCAATATCTTGCGCGGTAATTGAAGCATTTCCCGTCGCATCTAGATCCACGCTTATGTTTTGCGTTCTTACATCAACCTGTGCCATTGCTATATAAGCAATTAAACAAGTCATTAAACTTAGTAATCGTGTTTTCATAATTAAATTCTTAAAATTTGTTGAGGCTCCCTTGTCTGCTGTTCTAAATACTTACATACCAGTATTAAAATATTACTGATCATTAGATTCTGAGTAAAATTAAATTGAGAGGTCAGCCTATGAAATACGTAGACCTACGACTTCGTCTTCAAGCCAGCTTATTCAGGTCAGATAGATAAATTAAGCGTATACACAGCCATCGTCCTGAATGATTATTAATTCTTCACTAAGTTGGGTAAGAAAGATTTTGCTATGTGATACAAAATCCTGATTGATTCCCGCAGCAGTCTTCCAGAATTGCGTTTCATTATTAAAACCGTGTCCACCAATAGTAGAAGATATGTCTGCACCCTTGATTAGATCAATCATCGAGTAATAATAAGCCACTTTTCTAATGTACAAACTGACTGATGTGAATAGATAGGCGTTGAACGCAACTTGCAGTTTACGGGTTGAAATACAATAACGATCTATGATTTCATTAATTGAAACTTTTCCCCTAAGACGTTCTATATACTTAAGAATTATGTACAAATCTGGTGTGTGTTCTGGTATTTTTAAACCTGATAGTATCTTGTAAAAGGAATCTTCAATTTTTTTTGATGGATATTCTTTTATAAACTTTTGGGACACTACCGTAAAAGGATTTTTGTGGTCGGCTCCAAGCGCCTGACTTATATTAAAAGCCGTAAGTCCATGACATTTTGCGATAAGTAATTTTGTTTGATCTACCGTTTCAATACAGATCATTGCATCTGATGGCGGAATCGCAATTATACCAGTGAGCCATGAATCAAATATTCTTGCTCCACAGCCTTCTATTGCGATGATATATGTATTTCCACTGGGTAACAACTTCAATTTTGATCCAGGTGTTACAGAAACTTGAAATACCTGATCAACAAAGTGTAAATCTGGAGGAAAAATAGCAGTTACTGCAGTCAATTTTAAATAGGGGATTTCTACGGCATAAAACTATCGCCAATTCCTATTTAAGGAAATAAGTAGACCTACTACTCAATAGCTTCGGGATGATCCTTGAGCCAGAGTAGCAGAGCGTTTTGTCTGGAATCTAACTTAAGTTTTTTAATGATGTTACTACGGTGTTTTTCAATCGTTCTTTTGGATAAGAATAGCCTATCAGCAATCTGTGCGCTGCTTAAGTTTTGGGATAGAAGTCTCAGGATCTTTTTTTCACTGCTGGTCAATTGTTCATAATCAGCGCTACTGCGATTGAAAATGGTGGATCGCAACTTTTCACTTGTATAAGTATGTCCAGATGCGATTGATTCTAAGCATTTGGGCAACTCCTCTATAGCATCATCTTTGAGCAGATAACCCTCTATACTATCTCCTACCATATCAACTATTGTTGATCTTTTAAGTAGGGTGAGCAGCACCACATGTACACAAATATTCTTTTCTTTAATGGTTTGGGCAATTTCAATTCCGGTGAGCTTAGGCATTTCAACATCGAGCACCGCAAAATCAGGATTGTGCTGTAAGATTAAGTTGTACGCTGTCTGGCCATCGCTTGCCGTTGCAACCACCTCATAATTTGTACTGGAAAAATAGGTTTTTAACCCTTCCAGAATGAGTGGGTGATCATCTGCCAGTACAATCGTTGTTTTAGAATCAGACATGATGAGGGGCTTTGATGGTTACCGTGGTTCCCTTGTTCAACTCGCTGTCTATTGTTAATTGTGCGCCTATCATCGTGGCACGTTCTTCCAGGGTTTGCAGTCCCAAGGTTTTCATACCGGCTGCAGCAACATCAAATCCATTCCCATTATCAGTAACCGTAATGGATAGAGTTTGTCCCATTGTTGTAGCGGTAACCTTACATGCTGCGGCATGGCTGTGTTTTTCAACATTTTGCAAGGATTCCTGCAACATTCTGTACATCAAGATGCCGCGATCTGGGTCTACCGTTGTCCCATTAGTCTGATCTTCAAATGTGTAAAATATGTTTGAGCTTTCATTGAGTTGGGCAACCAGTTGATCTATCGACGCCATAAGCCCCAACTCACCAAATTGATAAGGATGCATTTTATGAGACATATTGCGCACCTCATCGATGGTTTGCTCCATAAGCGCCACATCTTTTTGATTTCCATCCTGTTTCATATTATTTTTAAGAACCAATAAAGATTGACCTACACTATCATGTAACTGACTGGAAATGCGACGGCGCTCAGACTCAATGGACTGGATTAAGTCTTGTGTAAAAGCGCGCTGTAACTTTTGTTTTTCTTTCTGGGTTTTACGGTGTCTTATGAAAAAAACGATTCCAAAAATCGTAATCAGTCCCACCGCTCCCAGCAATAGCCACAGATCCCGAATTCTCTTCTGCGCATCCAGATAACTAATTTCATCACGTTGTGCTGCAATAGTGGCGTCTCTTTTTGACTGCTCATATTTGGTTTGATAAAAAGTTAATCCTTGGGTACGTTGCACATTTAATATGGAATCTTTGATTGTAGCTAATTCATCAGCAACTACCGCCTGGTTTCTATACTTTCCTGCAGCTTTGTAAATTTTTTTCAGCGCCGTTAAAAATTCTATTTTATCGTAGTAATCTGGGCTGCTCATTATAGCAGGTCGTGCTTTTTCAAACTTTTCTATAGCTGTTTGATAGTCCGCTTTCGCGAAAGCGAACTTACCTAAAACCAACTGATAGCCTCCAGCATTAGGACCTTCTATGTAAAAGGGTGGGCGTGATTGCAAGGTGTCGTGGTACCGCAGTGCCGTTTCTAATTGATCTGCATCTAAGTGGGCATGGATGGTCGCGCCCAGGATACGCGGCTCGATGATACTGGGGTCTGGCAATCTGCGAGCATGATATAGCGATTTTTTAAGGGATTCAATCCGGTTTGAATGATCATTTTTATGAAGATAATTTGTCGCTTGGTTGAAATAAAAACTTAATAGGAGTCTGGGATTATCCAGTTCGCGAGCCATCTTGATTGCCGCATTATTTTCTTCAATGGCAAGATCGTTCAACCCGATACGTGAATAGAGTGTGCTCAACAGTCCTCTAATCTCGATTTTTTCTGTGATGTGCTCGTCATCAAACAATTTTAATGCTTTCTGAGCCTGATCTGAAGCAATAGCAAATTGTCCTGAGTTCGATAAAGCCAGTGCTTTAGCGTGATGAAATGAGCCTTTTTGGAAAATAGTAGCACCATCAATTTCCAACCCCTCATTTGACAAATCCAGTGATTTTTCAGGCATGGGAGAAAATGCAAATAAATGGGCACTTTCTAATAGAAATTGCGCTTTTGTGGAGTCATTACTTACTTTGACCAATTGAGGATAAAAATCTTCAAACGTGGGTACGGCCAGTTCAGGACGGTTTAAGATTCTGAATTTGAATGCGATTTGCTTTGTTGCCATACTCGCTGCGGTATTCATATCTCCTAATTCACGAGCAATTTGCAAGCCGCGTAGGGTAAGGCTATCGAGTTTAGGGTTTACGGGATCACTGTATATTTTTGCTAACTGCTTGATAGCCTGCAGTTGCTGGGCTCCCTTCTGACTTTCGATTTTTAGGTTAAGACTATCTATTTGAGATTGCAGTGGGTGATCTTGCGCATGCAGTGTAAGAAAAGTCAGTAATAGACTTAACACGCAAAAAACATTTTTCATTAGTCAATTATTTCTACAACAAATTAATAGAATATTTAAATTTATAACGCAATGAGCTAGAAAGAATACAGCTACAATGTGGGGTTTTTCGATAAGAGGCATGTACTAACTTATTCTTTTAACGCTTGACCTGCCAAGAGTTATCAATGGTATTATCGTAACAATCCTAAAAGATATTTCATGCTCAAACTACCAGTTTTATAGCTATTGCATAATGACTTATACTATTATTTGATTAGAGTAGAGAAGTAGTTCCGCTTTCGCGAAAGCGAGATCACAAAATACCCGTCACAAAAGGATCACGCTACATCGCTTTCGTAGATTTCATTTTTGGGAAACACTGGTTTTCATACTTTTGAGCCAAACCAAATAAACATGAATCAAGAAAGAGTCATCATAGAATCTGTTACGCCAAAAATAGAAGGTGGACGCTATAATATAAAGAGAGTACTAGATGAGACCGTTGCCGTGGGAGCCACAATTATAGGCGATGGCCACGATATTGTGCAGGCAGCACTGCAATACAAGCATGAAAAAGCCCGTAAATGGCAAGAAGTGCGCATGCAAGTAGGTCATAACGATCACTGGACCGCAAGTTTCCAAGTTGAGAAATTAGGCGCTTATTCTTACCGTGTTTGCGGCTGGATAGACGATGCGCTCAACTGGCAGCACGGTATCAAACGAAAGATTGAAGACGGTCAGCAGGTAAAGAGTGAACTGCTGGAAGGTGTGGCTTACCTAGAGCAAATCGCCAAAAAAGCTAACAAATCAGAAAAGAAATATCTCAAGGATCTTGAGGATCAGTTCCAAGAAGAGAGCGCTTATGATACCGCAGTTGAAGCCGCGGTTTCTGATAAACTGTACGATCTTTTTGTCAAGTATCCAGTTCCACTGCGCAAAACGGTTGGTGATACCCTGTTGTGTGAAGTGGATCGCAAAAAAGCGCGTTTCTCTACCTGGTATGAATTCTTTCCACGTAGTGCTGGGAAAAATTACGAGCACGGAACTTTTAAAGATTGCATCGATAAACTTCCCTACGTCAAGGAAATGGGCTTTGATACATTGTACTTTCCGCCTGTTCACCCGATCGGTGATGTGAATCGCAAAGGGAAAAATAATACCACAACCGCGCACGATGGCGATGTAGGCTCGTGCTGGGGAATAGGGAGTAAAAATGGCGGACATATGTCCTTGCATCCTGATCTAGGTTCAGAAAAAGATTTTAAAAAACTGGTTCAAGAGGCTAAGTCTATGGGCATCGAGGTGGCGATGGATTACGCTTTACAAGCTGCTCCTGATCACCCCTGGGTCAAGGAACACAAACAATGGTTCAAGTGGCGGCCAGATGGAACGGTGCAATACGCTGAGAATCCGCCAAAAAAATATCAAGATATTCTTCCCATCTATTTTGATACCAAGGATTGGAAAAACCTCTGGAAAGAATTGCTCAGAGTCGCGTTGTACTGGGTGGAAGAATTTGACATCAAGGTGTTCAGAGTAGATAATCCACATACCAAACCTTTCTTGTTTTGGGAATATTTGATTTCTGAAGTCAAGAAAAAACACAATGACGTGATATTCTTATCCGAGGCATTTACCAAGCCTAAAGTCATGCACCAGCTCGCCAAAGTAGGTTTTCAGCAGTCGTACACCTATTTCACCTGGCGTAACAATAAACACGAGCTGACTGAATACTTGAACGAACTCACAAAAACTGAACAGGCAGAATATATGCAGCCTAATTTCTGGCCCAATACTCCAGATATCAATCCATGGATTCTGCAAGGTGGAAATGAAAATATCCACTTGCAGCGTTACGCGCTAGCAGCAACTTTGAGCTCCAGCATCGGTATTTACGGACCTGTATTTGAACAGATGATCTCAAGTGCTTTGCCTGGTAAGGAAGAATACCTAGATTCTGAAAAGTTCCAGATTGCCAACTACGATTGGGAGTTGCGCAACAAGCTCACCATGATGATATCAAAGATCAATGAGGCACGTCATGAACATGAGGCACTCCAGCAAACTCGCAATATTGAATTCATTCATAATGAAAATGATCAGGTACTCACCTTTTACAAATGGAATGATGATCGTACCAGTGAAGTGATCGTGGCGATAAGCCTCGATCCACATTACGATCAAGAAGCTTGGTTGACCATGCCTTTAGCCCAGATGCATCGTTCTGAAAATGATGGTTATACGGTACACGATTTGATTACAGGTAATAGCTATCAGTGGGGTGGAACGCACAACTATGTGAAATTACATCACGCTCTACCAGTACATGTTTTTGAGGTGAAATAGACAATGCGATAATTTCTAAACATGCTAAGACCAAAACTTGGCATGTTGGTGCCGAATTTTAGAAGTTGACATGCCAACTATCCGTGTTGGCATGTCTTTTAGCTAGAACTGCTTGAGAGAACTCCTCGGTATTTTACTATTGTCCTGAACTTTTTACGAATTCAGCAATGCAGGCAGCTTTCTTTTTGAAATTAGGAATTTATATGTAAAGTAAATTACATATCTTCAAACCTTGTATTGCAACACCCTATGATTATTAGATCTAATTGTTGATTGAAACCATGCCTAAGAATACGCTTTCAAATCCCAAATCATGGGAAGAACTTCTCAATGACGATGCGTTCAAAAAACAACTTACTGATGATGTTTTAGAACATTATATTATCGATCAGCGCTGGTATGGTGGCAAGAGCAGCACGATGAAGTATCTTGAAATCAGCGAGTTTTTTACGATCGCACACAAAGGCGACCATTTTTATGGCTTGCTGCTGGAGGTTAATTTTAAAGAAGCCTTCTACCAGCATTATTTTTTGCCACTAGGTTTTGTGGAAGAGAAGGAGGTTGCAGGAAACGGTTTGATTGCGCCCATAAAACTGGGCAATACCAGCGGTTATTTAGTCGATGCACTTTTTTTAGACTCATTTAGAAAAGTCCTTTTTGAAAAAATTATTGAGTCTGAGCCTGTTGAAGGTTTGGGTACGATTGCCTTTCATGCTGGCGAGGGACTTATGGAAACAGAGTATCGTTCCAGTAGGTTTTTAGGCGCAGAGCAAAGCAATACCAGCATTATCTTCAATGATGATTATATCGTCAAGTTTTTCCGTAGGATTTATAGCAGTACCAATCCAGACTATCAAATATGTAGGTATTTGACAGAGCAAACCAGCTTTGATCGATCACCCACTTACATGGGGTCGATCAATCTCAATATCGTCAAGAAGCACGATGTTACCCTGGCACTCATGCAAAAATTAGTACCTAATCAAGGCGATGGCTGGGAATGGATGCTGGGTGAATTAAGGACTGTTTTTGATACGCTTTCGCGAAAGCGTATCAACATAAAATCCCTGCCAGATATCAAGCTGTTTGAGCGCATCAAGCTCAATGATATCCCGCTTGAAATCATCGATTGGACGGGTCTGGAATTATTAAAGAAAATACGCACCCTTGCTTTGAGAACCGCACAGTTTCACGTGGCGATAGGAGCAGAGCGCAACGACCTAAAATTCACCGCAGCTAAATATAACGGCGATTACAACGTGTGGCTCAAGAACCGACTGCTGTACATGTTTCAAAACCGACTCAATACAGTAGAAAATAATTTGCACAAACTCAAAGGCGAGTCGCTAGAGCTGGCACAGGAACTTCTAGAGCGCAAAAATGATATCAGAGCTCGGTTTATTGAATTTGACTGGCACCGTATGAAAGGGGAGCGCATTAGGGTTCACGGTGATTACCATCTGGGTCAGGTGCTGCTGGACGGTCATGATTTTTATCTATTGGATTTTGAGGGTGAGCCAGAAAGCACGATACGTGATCGTAAGGTGAAGCAAATGCCACAAAAGGATCTCGCGGGCATGTTCCGTAGCTTTCATTATGCGATTTATGCAACGATTTTTGAAATACAAGACGAAATGCCCCTTTCAAAGGAGGATCTGTACGCCGCTGGAGAATTGTTGTATAAATACTTCATTTCCATTTTTTTAGATACTTATTTACACCACATCCATAATCATAATTTGAATATTGGTTATCAAAAAGAAGTGAACTTTCTTTTGCAATTCTGCTTGCTGGAAAAAGCGATATATGAATTGGGCTACGAATTTAATTCTCGTCCCAGCTGGGCGATCATTCCTTTACGTGGCATCCATAGTATTATGAACTATGAGCAGGAGAAAGTATAAAGAATGAAAAATTCAGAATTTAGAATGCAGAATTATGAATAGTTAAAGTCCTTATCTATAATAGTAGTCTTTGAGCGCTTCGACTACGTTGTCATAGAGCGTAGTCAAAATGCTCATCGACCATGAAATCATAACACCCATGGCCATAGGTAAAAGAAAAAGAAAAAAGAATAAAATAAAGAAACTCACCCTTAAACTATGTCTGGACTGATAGACTCAAACACTCACAAACTCAAATACTCACAAACTCAAATACTCATAGACTAACAACATCACATGCCTAACGTACAATCCCACTCACTGTTTACAGATTTTGATATCAATCTTTTCAAAGCTGGTAAGCATTACCGGCTCTACGAGAAATTTGGATCACACGTTATTGAAATAGACGGAGTGAAAGGAACCTATTTTGCAGTTTGGGCACCTAGCGCAAAAGCCGTCTCAGTTATTGGAGATTTCAATTATTGGGTGGAAGGTCAGCACCCATTAGAGGTGCGCTGGGACAGCAGTGGGATTTGGGAAGGATTCATTCCTGGATTGGAGCAGGGTACTACCTATAAATACAAAATCCACAGCAGCAATAATGATATCAAAACAGAAAAAGCGGATCCTTATGCCCGAAGATGTGAGCATCCTCCCAAAACGGCTAGCGTAGTCTGGGATTATCAGCCTGAATGGAAGGATAAAAAGTGGATGCAATCGCGTTCTAAAAATAACGCTCTTGATTCTGCATTTTCAGTTTATGAGGTGCATCTAGGTAGCTGGAAACGTAAGATAGAGGAAGATCGCAGCTTGAGTTATCTGGAACTTGCAGAAGATTTAGTTCCCTACGTTAAGAAAATGAACTTCACGCACGTAGAATTCATGCCGATCATGGAATATCCCTATGACCCAAGTTGGGGATATCAATTAACCGGTTATTATGCGCCTACATCAAGATTCGGCTATCCAGAAGAGTTTGCTCAGCTTGTTGATGCATTTCATAATGCAGGTATAGGTGTAATTCTGGACTGGGTGCCGTCCCATTTTCCAGAAGATGCTCACGGTTTGGGGTTCTTTGATGGCTCACATTTATACGAGCATCCAGATCGTAGAAAGGGTTATCATCCCGACTGGAAATCTCTTATATTTAACTACGGACGCAATGAAGTCAAAAGTTTTTTGATCAGTAATGCACTGTTTTGGTTGGATAAATATCATATCGATGGAATACGTGTTGATGCGGTAGCCAGCATGCTTTTTCTTGACTATTCACGTAATGAAGGGGAATGGGAGCCTAATGAATTAGGTGGTAGGGAGAATCTTGAGGCCATGTCATTTTTACGTGAAATGAATGAGGCCGTTTATGCAAATTACCCTGACGTGCAAACCATTGCTGAAGAAAGTACCAGTTTCCCGATGGTTACACGTCCTACTTCGATGGGCGGTTTAGGTTTTGGAATGAAGTGGATGATGGGCTGGATGCACGATACCTTAGAATACTTCAAAAAAGAACCCATTTACAGAACCCACCATCAAAACGACCTAACCTTTTCTATGACGTATGCCTTCACGGAAAATTTCATGTTACCACTTTCCCACGATGAGGTGGTTTATGGCAAAAAATCCATTTTAGGCCGCATGCCTGGAGACGATTGGCAACGTTTTGCTAATTTGAGATTGTTATACAGTTATATGTTTACCCATCCAGGAGGGAATCTCCTGATGATGGGAAGTGAATTTGGCCAGCACGAAGAATGGAAATTCAATGGCAGTTTAGACTGGCATTTAACTGATTATGAACCGCATCAAGGAATTCAAAATCTTATAGCTGATCTCAACAAGCTTTATACTAAAAGAGAAGCTTTAACCCAAAATCAATTCACAGCAGATGGATTTGAATGGATCTCGCACGACGATCACCAGAACTCTGTAATAAGCTATGTGAGAAAAGGAGGCGACAGCCATCTCGTAATTGTTTGCAACATGACGCCGGTTCCTCGTGAAAATTACCGCATAGGATTACCTTCTAATAAAAAGATGCGGTTGCTTCTGAATAGTGATGATGAGAAATACAACGGCTCTGGTTATAAGGTCAAAAAGTCCTTTACACCCCAATCAGAACCATGGAACAATCGAGAACAGAGTGTAGAGTTGAATTTACCGCCGCTAGGGGTTTTGATCTACGGGTGAAGTGAATTGTATTCGCTTTCGCGAAAGCGTAAAAAACTAAAAAGCTCCTGAAATAATAATTCAGGAGCTTTGAGAATTATGTAATGTGAGTCTAATTCCTCAAATCCAGCGCATTTATGTTACGTCCTATGGCATAACCTTGCTCCAGACCTAAAAAGATAGCCTCGTCATAGTGAATACCACCGTAAAGACGGGAGAGCGCTGCCTCGTTTGCCATTTCATAGAAATCGCTGTATGATCGCGGCGTTCCATCGATATCAATGCGGTTTTCATGAGTGTGGTCTGTGAACTGATAATTCTCACCAAACATATCAGTCATGATTTCTGCAAGTGCTCCTGACTGAACAGAGTGTCCTGAAGTGTATTCTGGGAATGGTGGAGTCTGAAGAATAGGCATCCACGAGGCGTCTATATTATCTTGAATGTAAGTTATAGGGCGTAGGTAATTTGTTTCATATTTAGTTTTCCAGCAAGAGACAAACGCATCAGAAATTCCCATGCCTAGTTTTCCAAAAGCTTCTGCAGCTTCAGCTAGGCTCGCGTTGTTTTCTCTTAGTAATTGATTCAAAATAGAAATGGAATGACCAGGAGGAGTTGCCGTGGTTACTGGATCGTCTGACCAGAACTGGGCGATGATGATTTCTTCATCGGTCGCATTATTTACTGTCTCATAAACCTCCATTGCTCTCATGTAACAAACACTGCTTGAATCTGTTGAGTAGGCTGGTGGATCAGCTGGTTGAGTACTTTCAATATTTGCCTCTAGAAAGGGTCTGTTTGATCCCCAGTAAGGTTGCAGCGCGGGTGTAAAGCTAGGCGCCGTAGGAACCCACAATCCCGGACCTACCGGCGGCGAATAATCTGTAGGGAAGTTTCTAAACTGGGCATTGTGGCCACCATCTGTCAGGGAATAGGCAATCACCTCACTGGTCACATCTCTGGATAACGCAATTGAATTTTCAAAAGCTTGTGCAGAAATCAACGGCCTGAACTGATCATTAAATCGTGTTTCTAGATCAAGTACGGCTTGATACCTTTCAGATGTAGCGTTGTTGTAAAAATACTTGACCATTTCGGCAAGTGTCGCATTAGCAACAAGTGGCCAATAGATTTCTTTTCCTTCAACGTTAGACATTACCGGGTCAAAATCTGTAATTTTTCCAGATAATGAGGCATGATCTGGCATACCATATTGCACAGATTCATAAAGAGCGACACCCGTGTAGCCAAAGGCACGAGCTGCCACTGGTGGTGTGTAACCTACGGTTTCAGTGGTGAGTGTTGCGATGAGGTCATACCATTCTGTAACGACCTCAGCATCATAGGCCTCAGCTGTTTCAGGTTCTGGGATGCTAATATCATCATCATCACTACAAGATTGAATAATTAGTAAAGCAAAAATTCCTAAAAGGATTCTAGAGTGAAACTTGTTCATGATCTTCTTTTGAAGTTGAATTTATAGCTACAATAATACTTTAAAATATTGTTAAAAGAAGTGTCAGTCGACTACTTCCCAGCGATTAGGGAAGTAGTACCATATCAACGGCAACTCAAGAGAATATCAATTTACAATAAAATATCCTTCTGATCCTTAGATATAGAAAGAAAGCCTTAGCATCTCGTAGATTTTAATTTAATGATGTCCTTACTAAAAAAAACATAACCGTTCATCGATACTTTGAAATAAAATATATGAAATCTTTCAAATTTTTGTCGATGTCGTTATTTCATATCCTGCTATAAAACCTACCGGTGACAACCTCAATAAGTACAGCACTTTTTCCTATTTGCCTAATGCAGCCATTCATATGCCCGATCAATCTCAAAATGATAAAGTCAATACACTTGTGATACAGAAGATTAATGAACGCATGATGGACGCGGGATATCGTTTAGATCGCTCAGATCCCGATTTATTAATTCTGGTCAGCACAAAGGAGTATGAAAACACAGAGACTGATACTGATCCAGTCTATGCACGTTATGGAGCATATAATCGGTCAGGCTTGCGAGTCAAATCATACTACAACAATTTTTATTACCAAGGAAATAATACAGTCCCAACTGTTGTGAGATATAATACAGATACTTACAATTATAAAGAAGGGACCATTAACGTTCAACTGGTCGAGCGCTTCAAATGAGACCGTGTGGAAGGGGTTAAGCAACACCAGTATTTACGATAGTGGCACCACTCAAACCATGACACAATTAGTTAACGCCATTTTTGATGAGTATCCAATTAAATAATTTGTTTCTGATAGGTAAGATTTTTAACGTTTCCGCTTTCGCGAAAGCGTAACCACCCACAAACTTTCCAACCAGCTATTCCTTTTTAAAATCAGATTAAAACCTACGATAACGCTAGCGTAAGTAATCGCACCAGTTTCTAGGATTTGATCTGATTTTTTTTACTTTACGCGAGCTTTATAAGGGCAGCATAAAGTTGCTAACTATAAGAAATTCATTGTTTTATGATTACCAATACAGAAGTAAGTAGGTCGGGAAATCAGTTCCCAGGGAAGGTGACGGGATATGATCATGTGGTAGATACCATTCATTTTCATTCAGATAATGGTGTGATCTTGCGATTACAGGTCTTTAGAGACAGCGTTTTACGATTTACTTACGGGACTGGCGGGACCATGATGCCCGATTTTTCTTATGCTGTAGATGAAGATACTAACCGTGGTTACAACAAACTTGAAGTTGAAGAACACCATTCCTTTTACCAGATCACAACGTCAAAAGTGGTTTGTAAGATCAATAAATCTGATTTAAGATCTCGCATATTTGACCTAAATGGAAAAATTATTTGCGAGGATGAACTCGGTTTTCATTTTGAAGAAAGTTACGAGAATGGAGGCGAGGTGGTTAAAATGTCTAAAAAAGCTCAACCGGGAGAGAGCTATTATGGTCTAGGCGATAAACCAGCCGATAATAATATGCGTGCCAAGCGCTTTGAGCTTTGGGGAACCGATCAATATGCTTTTGGAAAACATACTGATCCACTTTATAAAAACATTCCGTTTTATATAGGTCTTCAAAACAAGGTGGCTTACGGTATCTTCTTTGACAATACATTCCGCAGCTTTTTTGACTTTGCACAAGAGCGCCATCATGTAACGAGTTTCTGGGCTCATGGAGGTAATATGGATTATTATTTTATTTATGGTCCACAGGTTGAAAGTGTGGTAAGTGCTTATACAGAGCTTACCGGTAAACCTGAGATGCCACCGCTTTGGGCGCTGGGCTACCACCAGTGTAAATGGTCGTATTATCCAGAAAGTAATGTGAAGGAGATTGCAGCCAAATTCCGCGAGTTGCAAATTCCCTGCGATGCGATCTATCTGGATATTGATTATATGGATGGATTTAGGTGTTTTACTTGGGATAACGAGAAGTTTCCCAATCCCACTCAAATGATTGCCGACCTAAAAGCGGATGGGTTTAAAACCATTGCGATCATCGATCCAGGTATCAAAGTAGATCCAGAATATAGTGTCTATAAAGAGGCCATGGAAAAAGACTATTTCTGTAAACGTGCAGATGGTCCTTTTATGAAAGGCAAGGTATGGCCGGGACAGTGCTACTTCCCAGATTATACAAATCCTGAGGTACGCGAGTGGTGGGCTGGACTTTTCAAAGGTCTTATTGCAGATAATAAGCTCTCCGGAATATGGAACGATATGAACGAGCCAGCGGTGATGGAAGTGCCTAACAAGACTTTTCCAGATGATGTGCGCCATGATTTTGATGGGCATCCCTGCTCGCATAGAAAAGCCCACAACATTTATGGAGCTCAAATGGCGCGCGCAACCTATGAAGGTGTAAAAAAATACATCTATCCCAAAAGGCCGTTTGTTATCACAAGATCAGCATATTCAGGGACACAACGTTATACCTCTAGCTGGTTTGGCGATAATGTGGCAACTTGGGAACACTTAAGTATTGCCAATATCCAAGCACAGCGCATGTCTCTTTCTGGGATGGGTTTTGCCGGCTCAGACATAGGCGGTTTTGCAGAGCAGCCTACGGGTGAGCTTTTTGCTAGATGGATAGCTCTAGGCGTTTTTCATCCATTTTGTAGAGTGCATTCTAGCGGTGACCACGGCGATCAAGAGCCTTGGACCTTTGATGAAAATGTCACAAACATTACCCGCAAGTTTGTAGAATTGCGATACAAACTGCTGCCCTATCTATATACCATGTTCTGGCAATATGCAGAGGAGGGCATCCCGATGCTCAAATCTCTATTTGTTTATGATCAGGAAGATTCACAAACTCATTACCGCAACGACGAGTTCTTATTTGGTGATAAGATCCTTGTCTGTCCAGTTCAAGAACCTAATGCCAAAGGTCGTAGGATGTACATCCCGAGAGGGGAGTGGTATAACTACTGGACACGTAAAATTGTAAACGGCGGTCGAGAGGAATGGGTAGATGCTGATATCGATGAGATTCCACTGTTTGTGAAATCCGGTTCCATTATTCCTCGATACCCTGTGCAGCAGTATGTAGGAGAGAAAAACATCGAGTTTTTGACGCTGGACACCTATTTCAAGCTTGGATCAGAAAAAAGCATCATCTATGAAGATGCAAACGATGGTTACGATTATAAAAAAGGTAGGTACAGTTTACGCAACCTCTCTTTTAAAGGTAAAGAGAAAGAGATCGTAATCTCTCAATTCAAAGATGGTAAGTTCATTACCGAGTATGAAACAGTACGATTTAATTTCATCGGCTTGCCTTTTGAAATTGATTTTGTCGAGGTTGATAACGTGAAGATGGATCTGGATGAATTGCGTTATGACATTGCTTCACAAACCATGTATGTAGATAAAAACTTCAATGAGTTGCACATTGTTGGAAAGTAAAATTCTCAAAACAAACTAGAAACCTCAAGCTGTCATAAATCTTGAGGTTTTTAGAATTTATGTCCGGTGCCTTCACTCCCTTTTCTTCAAATAGTAATTTAAATACTTTTCCAGTTTCCTGTAATCGTCCCGTCTGGCGCTGATGGTTACAAAGTAGGTATAATCACCGCTCTTAATAACTTCTGTATGACGATGACGCTGGAAGGACATGAACGGATAGGTGAAATTAAAACTCTTGTTTCCATCATTACTCTGGTCATCAAGGTTCAAAATTCTAGCTCCTGAAAAAGGCAATAACGGGAAGTTACTATGTGAGCCATATTGACGGCTTTGCCAGCTCTGCGCAGGGTTTACTGCCGATTGAGTTTCATATTTCTCAGAAGTCACTTAAAAATTGTTGGCTTAGGCAACCAGGAGCAGATTCTTCAATCTGAAATGAGGGAAAGCTGTATAAACCAACAGTGATTTCAATAGACGCTTAATCAGAAATAAAATTTTAAAGAAATCTGGATGTTGACCCCCTAAACTCCTGATCTCGTTTTTGGAAAGACTATTCATTTCTTTCGCTCTTGTTTTTGATTCTGCCGTTTGTTGGCGGATTATCTTATTGATATATTCCATCTGCTCTTCTTGCCTTTTTTCCTCTTTTGCATGTTTAACAAGTCTGCCACCTATTCACACCGCCGCAAAGATCACGATCACGACGTTTTATAAGATACGCCAAGTGGGGACTGAGGTGTCACTGCCTTTCTTCATGCGCTCGCTCATTAATTCTCTATCGCGTTTCCCGGCGCCGGCATTCACATCCTGTTGGAAATGGGGAAAGCTGTTTTCAAACTCTAATTAGGCATTAGTTAAAGAGTAAACAAGTCCTCTTCAAAGTCGTAGTTCCAGTTTTAAATTGCTGCAAAATTTCAGTTGTTCGTTGAGGTTCATTGATATGTGATCAAGGTATAGATATATGTAGTCTAGGTTTTTTCCTTTATAAGATATGTTTTGGTATTCCGCTTTCGCGAAAGCGTAAACTCTATGAGCAATTCTCCTAAGAACCTGCTCTGAACTTGTCCAATCAATTCTAGGCACATAGATGCTGTTTTTACTAGATTTACCCCACCGAAACCTTCTTTATGCAAATTTTACTGCGGGAACAGGAAAAAAAGGGGTACGCACTGGCCAAGGAATCTCGAGAGCGCATGGGTACGATGACCTACGTGCTCGACGAGAGGGAAAATATCGTGATTGAACATACGATCATTGCCGATAACAATACTAATCCCATGCTGGGACTGCGCCTGCTGGAACTGATCGTGGATCTCGCAAGACGCAACGAGGTAAAGATAATTCCGCAATGCCCTTTTGCACGAGCCCTTATGCAACGTAAAACCGAATGGCACGATGTGCTGCAAACTCCCAAAACCTAAAATATGCAGCATCATATTCTTATTAATATCTGCGCAATATTTGGTGTCGCGACTGCGGTGATTATCATTTGTAAGCTGCTTAGGATCCAATACGTGATAGGCTACCTGATTACGGGAATCTTGTTGAGTCCCAATACCAGCGACTATTTTGCCGACATGAGTGAGGTGGATGTCTACGCAGAGATAGGAATTATCCTCCTATTGTTTACGGTAGGACTAGAATTCAGTTTTGAAAACCTTAAAAAGATAAAAAAATATGTTTTGGGTGGTGGTAGCGCGCAGGTCTTTATCACGATCATTCTGACTGCCCTCCTCATTTTTGTGCTTATGCGTCCCACGGTGGAAGAAAGCGTTTTCTGGGGATTTTTGTATGCCCTGAGTAGCACGGCCATAGTCATCAAGGTGCTCCAGGACCGCAACAAGATCGCTACGGCGCACGGCAAGTTCATCCTCGCCGTGTTATTGTTTCAGGATATTATGATCGTACCGTTTATGCTGTTCACACCCATTCTTGCGGGTGCTGGTGATGATCCACTAATTGCGCTAGGCTTGCTGCTGGGGAAATTGGTTTTGATGGGAGGTATTGCCTACGTTTTGGCGCGCTATGTGATCCCATTTTTCTTAAAGACCGTGATGAAGATCCAGAGTCAGGAAGTGTTTCTTATTGCCACGGTTTTTATCGTGACGGGAATAGCGCTCTTGACAGAGCAACTAGGATTGTCACTAGCACTCGGTGCATTTATTGCTGGACTGATTATTTCTGAAACGAGTTACAGCCACATGGCGATTTCGTGCTTTTTGCCGTTCCGGTATGTTTTTATGAGTTTCTTTTTTATCTCGATGGGCATGCTGCTGGACTTCCGTATCTTCTTGACAGATTTCGGGTATATTTTGTTCTGGGCCATCTTCACTTTTGTGGTGAAAGCAGCGGCAGGACTCATCGCAGTGCGGTTTATGAAACTTTCATGGAAAACGGCAATTGCAGTTGGTTTTTCCATCGCTCAAATCGGTGAATTTAGCTTTGTGCTCGCTCAAAGTGGACTGCAGTACGACCTGATCAGCCAGGAGAACTACCAGATATTTCTTGCAGTATCGATCATCTTAATGTCGCTCACTCCATTTATCGTAAGCAATGCAGAAAAAATCCAGCCCGCTCTCGTCAAATTCCTATACAAAAACAGCGATGCCACAACTTGAACTTTACGGTACGGACTGGTGCACAAAATCATCTGCCCTGCGCAATTATATGCAGTCCAAATGGATCATTTTTAAAGATTTTAATGTGGAAAAAGATGAAGCCGCAGCTGATCGCGTGCGCGCGCTTTATGATGGTAAGCTCAAATTTCCAACGGTTAAGTATGGAGAACAATTCCTAAAAAATCCCAATTTCAAAGAATTGAACGAGTTTTTAAAACAACATGGGATAGGGGAGTAGTATTTGCAATCTATCATCAAATTTCAAACCTATACGCAACTGAAAGAATTAACTGACTAGGTGTTAGATCAAAGTCTATTCTATTAATCATATCGCCAATAACCCGAGTTTTATAAGCGACGTTTGAATTTGATAAACTAAATTCATATCTCATATCTACACCGTTCATTTTCAGTTTAACGCCTAGACCCACCCGTCCATTGGTGCCGAATCCGTCAACTTTTGCTTCTTCAAAAAAATCAATATCAAAATTGGTATTAACGTCATACTGAATGGACAGGCCTACTAGCAGTCTGATAGGCCCCTTGATATCAACTAACAGAGAAAGCTCTAATTTCTGGATTTGAAACCTATTCCCACCGCCTGAACCGATATCATAATTATGGCCATGGTTTGTGTAAACTAATTTATAGCCTTCCTCAAAAACGTTGGCTTCCTAAAAATAGGGCAGTAGATAATTAGAATATTCTAATTTTAAACAACAACTGTCATTGTGAAGAAAAGCAAGTTTACGAAGAGCCAGATCATCAAGGTGTTCAAAGAAAATGTACAAGGTAGATCGGTAGGTGATCTGTCCAGAGAACTAGGTATTGACAAGAGTACATTTTACTACTGGCTAAAGAAGTACGGTGGAATGGATCGTCAAGAGCTAAAACGTCTTAAAGAGTTTGCAGAAGAAAACAAAAAACTCAAACAGATGTACGCTGATGTGAGTTTAGATAACAAGATGCTAAAAGACATCCTGTCAAAAAAGTTCTAGGATCTTCCGATTTTAACTAAAAACAGATGCATTTTGAGTCGGTAACATCAAAAGTTTCTAATTCAAGATCCAAGATTCAAGATTCAAGATCCAAGATTCAAGATCCAAGAACCATGAATTAAGAACCAAGAATCAAGAGCCAAGATCCAACCAAGAATCAAGAACCAAAATTTAGGAGCTAATAGCCAAGTAAACCTGCCATATAAATAGCGCCACTCCAGCGAGCATTAAATAAACATTAGCGGCTTTATAAAACGCTTTGTAAGAATTAAACTTCTGCCAGAAACGTATCAAGAAGATGATCGGGATCAAGGCAAGTACCTGACCTAATTCTACTCCCAGGTTGAAACTCAAAATCTTCAGTAGAAATTGATCCTGCCCCATCTCAAAGGACTGTAATCGTGCCGAGAGCCCCAAACCATGAATCAATCCAAAACCGAAAACCATAAATAACAAATTGGGAGCTTTTGATTTGAAAATGCGTTTAAAACCTTTGAGATTTTCAAATCCTTTATAAAAAACGCTCAGTGCGATGAAGGCATCAATAAAATACTCATTTACCGAAAAGCCTAAATATGTTGCCGCGATCAGGGTAATGCAGTGTCCCAGAGTAAATGCTGTAATGAATTTCAGAATGTCCCAGAAATCTTTCAAGAAGAAAATAACACCTGCCAGAAACAATAAATGATCATAACCTGTGAGCATGTGTGTCGCACCTACATAGATGTAAGCCCATAAATCTCCATTATTCAGGATTTCCTGATCTGCACTGGTCACATCATGCGCCCATGAAAGTGATGGTAATATCAATATGATTAGAATAAAAAAAATTCTTGGAACTGGTCTCATCTTACTTTTTGAACTTGAAAAACAGGAATAGTCCTAAAACAACCAGCAGACTGATAATTAAAAAAAGCGTGGTAGGAAACTCAGGTTCATGAGAGTGAGCATCATCATGAGAGTGCGAGTCGTCATCATGCTCATGACCATCACCTATCTGGAAGGTTAGTGTAGCCCAGTTGGACTCGTGTGTAAGTTCCACATCTTCTACTTCAGTCATGTGAATGGTTCTCAAGTGCCATACCCCAGATTCTGTAATGTCAAAGTTCAGTATACCGTTAGAATCTGTGCGCAACTCGAGCTGGCCCTCATGAGTATGCCCTTGTTCTGCATCTTCATGCGAGTGTGTGGAACCGTCGTGTGTATGGGTTTTATCCATTACCTCATGACCGATTAGAACCAACTGATTTGCCAGTGGCTCACCGCTAAGTAGCAGTTTTACACGCATCTCATGTCCCGCATGCAGATCATAAGGATTTTCAAGAGGTACAAATTCTATGGGATAACCCAGTTCCGTTTTCCAATCGTTGGTAAGTTGATCGCCTACCTGAAAAATAGTTTTTACATGTTTGGAATACTTCTCATTAACATCTTGATCCAGTTGATTGTTACGCTTTCGCGAAAGCAACATATCCACAACTCCATCGTGTTCTAGATAATCATTGAATTTATCAGCTGTCATTTCAATGTTGCGCGGTGCGGTACTTACGCCTAAAACATAGGTTCCTGGATCGCCAGTTTTGAAATCAAGAAAGGTTGTGGTCTCCTTATCGTACCATTGACTGGAATCAATTACTATTCTTCGACCGTGAGCAACCATAGATGCGTCCAGCATACGGTCACGATCTATGACGTTATCACTTTTATCAAAGGTTCCATTAAAAAGCTGTAGCGTGGCTTGAGAATCAGCATTTAGAAAATAGTCGTCAAATTTTAAGAACATATCGTGACTGCATAACGCAATGACGAGAAAGAGTAAAAAGTATTTTTTCATAAGCAAACCAGCGATTGAATTACTGCCTAATTTTCAATAATACTTCACTAAATCCATAAGTTCTGGCTGTTTAGATTTTTTTAAGAAATTGCTGTGTTTTTAGATTGCTTGGTGCTAATAGGCTCTAATTTCTATCAAGACTTTTTAAAAAGTTTCATAAAGTACCATTGAGCTTGTAGGGCTTAAACTATTTTGCACCAAAATATTCAAGATTGAGAAATCAAACCATTTCACTTCGTCTGCTCGTCTTAATAATATTTATAGTTTTGCCTTTTAATGGGCAAGCTCAGGAGCAGGAAGAGGACAGTAAATTCATAAAAGACCTCAAAGAGTTTTTTACTTTTTACCCCAACCTAAAAGCGGCAGAACGCGACTCTACCATCTATTTACAAAAATTCATTGCCGCGCCCGTTGTGAGCTATTCACCTGAAACTAATTTTGGTCTAGGAGTAGGAGCAAAATACCTATTTAAATTTAATGGTAGCGGTGAAGAGACTCGTGTCTCAAACATGCCCATTACCGCTCAATATACACTTAACAGTCAGTTTTTTCTCTATTCTGGATTTGAGATTTTTACTAATCAAGAGAAATGGGTTATTGAAGGGAACATCCTGTTTCAGAATTATCCTTTAAAATATTATGGGATAGGGAACAATACACCTGATAGTCGTGAAGAGCGATACGATTACACCCAATTTTTATTTGAACCCATCTTCTTGAAACAAATGTTCACCCGCTACCTCTTTATAGGGGCTGGTGTGCGATATAATACTATTTATGGTGTCGATACAGTAGAGGGAGGCGCGGTAGAAACTGACGCTGTAGATGGTTTTGACGGTTCGACATCAGCAGGAGCAGAGGTTGCTGCACTTTATGATAGTCGCGATATCATTCTAAACGCATCTGAGGGTTGGTATCTTGAATTTACCCATGGAGAGTATTTTGAAGCTTTGGGAGGAACAAATAAATTCAATCTAACCCGTGTAGATCTGCGCCACTATCTAGATCTATCACCCAGAAATCATGATGTTCTTGCTTTTCAATTTGTAGGTCGCGCAGTGAGAGGTGACCAGCCGCTTTCTGAATACTCCTTTTTCGGAAGTAGTGAGATCATGAGGGGTTATCAAGAGGGGCGATTCATAGACAGAGACCTTCTTGCCGCTCAGGTTGAATACAGAAAACGTTTTGGTGACAGTCGCTGGGGCGCCGTGGCTTTTCTTGGAGCTGGTGACGTGTATCGCAATATTGACCAGGCGCAATTTGAAACCATCAAGCCTAACTACGGCGTGGGACTGAGATGGATGCTCGATAAGTCAGAAAACCTAAACTTAAGGTTGGACTGGGGATTCGGTCAGGGTACTAATAACCTTTATTTGAGTATCGCAGAGGCGTTTTAAAAAGAGTGTACTGTTCTCGCTTTCCAACGGCCGCTTTGCAGCTTTTGAGAACATTCCGACGAAATTGACTAGACTTGCCCACGACAAGGCATGGTAGCATCATGACAAAAAATTAATCTAAACCACTTTTTTAAAACAAATTAATTCTCAGCACCCAATAAAGTCAAAATATCAATCGCAGCCTCACTGATCTTCGTACCAGGTCCAAAAACGGCAGCAACGCCCTCGTTGAACAAGAATTCATAGTCTTTTCTAGGTATGACACCGCCTACGATGATCATTATGTCCTCGCGACCGTAATTTTTCAATTCTGCCATTACTTGTGGCACCAGCGTCTTGTGTCCCGCCGCCAGTGAGGATATTCCCAGCACGTGCACGTCATTTTCCACGGCTTGTTTTGCGGCTTCTTTCGGCGTCTGGAATAAAGGGCCTATGTCTACATCAAATCCCACATCGGCATAGCCTGTGGCGACGACTTTGGCGCCTCGGTCATGCCCGTCCTGACCCATTTTTGCGATCATGATGCGTGGTCTGCGGCCTTCTCCTTTAGCAAAATTGTCGGCTAGTTGTTGCGCTTTCGCGAAAGCGGAATCATCCATAATCTCCTTTTTATAAACGCCTTGAACGCTCTTGATCTCGGCTCGATAACGCCCGAATTCTTTTTCCAACGCATCTGAAATCTCGCCTAATGTAGCACGTTCTTTAGCAGCAATCACGGCTAGCTCAAGCAAATTTTGATCTTTATTTTGAGCAGCTCGGGTGAGATTTTCTAAAGCGGTTTTCACCTTATCATTATCTCGGGTATTCTTGATTTCCTTAAGACGCTGAATCTGTTCTTCACGCACCGCAGCGTTGTCAACTTCTAGAGTATCGATCAGATCCTCATCGGGACTCGGGTATTTATTCACGCCTATAATCGTGTCCACGCCAGAATCGATGCGGGCCTGCTTTTTGGCAGCGGCCTCCTCAATACGCATTTTAGGAATTCCTGCTTCAATGGCTTTGGTCATACCGCCGAGTTCTTCTACCTCTTCAATTAATCCCCATGCTTTGTAAGCGATTTGATCGGTCAGACTCTCGACGTAATAACTTCCAGCCCAGGGATCAACAGTTTTTGTAATGCCCGTTTCTTCTTGCAGAAACAATTGTGTGTTTCTCGCAATACGCGCCGAAAAGTCAGTCGGCAACGCGATGGCTTCATCCAAGGCATTTGTGTGCAGACTTTGCGTCCCACCAAACGCCGCCGCCGATGCCTCAATTGCCGTGCGGGCCACATTATTGAACGGGTCTTGCTCGGTTAGTGACCATCCAGAAGTCTGACAATGAGTTCTTAGAGCGAGTGATTTTGGATTTTTTGGATTAAACTGTTTGATCATTTTTGCCCAAAGCATGCGCGCTGCACGCATCTTAGCAATCTCCATAAAATGGTTCATACCGATCGCCCAGAAAAAGGAGAGGCGAGGAGCAAAGGTATCGATATCCATGCCTGCTGCGAGCCCTTTTCGTACATACTCCAGACCGTCTGCAAGCGTGTAGGCGAGCTCGATATCACTGGTAGCACCAGCTTCATACATGTGGTAACCCGATATGGAGATGGAGTTGAATCGCGGCATATTCTTGCTCGTGTATTCAAAAATATCAGAGATGATCCTCATGCTAGGCTGCGGCGGATAGATATACGTATTGCGCACCATAAATTCCTTGAGGATGTCATTTTGAATGGTACCGCTTAACGCCTGAGTATCCACTCCTTGCTCTTGTGCCGCGACGATGTAAAAAGCCATAATTGGTAAAACCGCCCCATTCATGGTCATGGAAACCGACATCTTATCCAGCGGGATGGAGTCAAATAAAATCTTCATGTCCTCCACACTGTCTATTGCCACACCAGCTTTACCTACATCACCCACTACGCGCTCGTGATCACTGTCATAACCTCTGTGTGTGGCTAAATCAAATGCAACCGAAAGGCCTTTTTGACCTGCCGCTAGATTACGTTTATAAAATGCATTGGATTCCGTTGCACTTGAAAAACCAGCGTATTGACGTACCGTCCAAGGGCGACGAACATACATGGTCGAATAAGGGCCACGCAAATTAGGTGCTATTCCTGCTGCAAAATCAAGGTGTTCCAAATCTTGTACATCTTCTTGAGTGTACTTCTTCTTGATATGAATTCCCTCTGAAGTCTCAAACTTACTTGACTTGACCTCTTGTTTTGAGAATGCGTAATCAGCTTTTATGTTGGATATATTTTTTCTTTTCATTCAATACTCAATTTTAATGTCAGGCTTCTTGAGCTTTTAATATTGCTCAAGATTCACCCAAGCCCTCAGTTTTCAAAGTCAGGCTTCGAGCCGCTGCGCCCTCAGCCCTCAGTTGCGTTCCTGACTCGAGCCCTGATGTACTCGAAGGGTGTGATTTCAGCACTCTACGCAGGGCTTCGGGAGCCTCAGCCCTCGGTTGCGTTTCTGACCCGAGCCCTGAGGCACTCGAAGGGCGTAATTTCAGCACTCTACGCCAGGCTTCGAGAGCCTCAGCCCTCGGTTACATTTCCGATTCGAGCCCTGAGGCACTCGAAGGGCGATTTACAAGTCTCTATAAGCCTTCGCCAGTTCAGGCAAATTTTGATGCTTGCCCAAAATTAAGGCTTCCTTCTTTTCTCTGCGCCATTTTTGAACTTGCTTTTCTCGGTTGAATGCAAGATCTATTCTAGGATACTCTTCATAGTAAACCAATTTATCAACTCCATGTTTTTTAGTATGATTCGCTCCTTGACCAATTTTATGCTCTTCTATTCTTTTTTCCAAATCAATAGTGCTACCGGTGTAGTAGGTGCCATTTCCGCACTCTAGTATGTACATATAGCCTATCGGCATTTGCAATTTAATTTTACTCTTAGGCTTCATGTAAGCCAGACTCTCATTGTTTTTTCATTACGAGCCCTGAGGCACTCGAAGGGCATGATTCTAGTATATTACATCGGGCTTCGAGTACCTCAGCCCTCAGTTGCGTTTCTGACTCGAGCCCTGAGGCACTCGAAGGGCGTGATTTCAGTTCTCTAGATCGGGCTTCGAGGACCTCAGCCCTCGGTTACATTTCAGATTCGAGCCCTGAGGCACTCGAAGGGCGTGCTATAATTTTCTCATTTCTTCCTTCTCCTTTTCCTCCATCAACCTTTTCTGTACAATAGGTTCGATTAAGGTCTTTCTAGGCTCAATCTTTACGAAAGGCAATATTTCATACTCTTTTAGTAGCGGCTGATCAGCATTGGGATATTTTGTGGCTCCCACGAGCACTTTATCGCCGTGCTTCAAAGCTTGCTGCTCACGATCTGCGCTTTCTTTGATCTTGCGCTGTATGCTGCCTTCATGTAAAGAGGAAATCAATCCACCGGCTGACTCTAATTGTTTAAAGAGTTCCAGTGCCTTTTCTACCAGTTGCTGCGTGAGGGTCTCGATGTAATAAGATCCTTCTGCTGCGTTTCCTACATTATTGAAATAGGCTTCTTCCTTTAAAACCAGCAATTGATTTCTGGAAATACGCTCCCCAAATTCATTAGGCTTATTGAAAAAGGCATCATACGGTAAGTTGTAAACGGTGTCTGCGCCTCCCAAAACTGCACTCATACATTCCGTAGTAGTGCGCAACATATTGACATTATAATCAAGAAGGGTTTTATTTCTCATGCTAGGACTGGCGGATATGTAGCACTCGAGATTTTCAATGCCGTATTCATTACCCAGTGATTTGGTAAGCACGCGGTAGGCGCGGTATTTTGCGATTTCCATAAAGTAATCGCTGCCAGTCGTTGTGTCTAGATTGATTCTTTTTGCTTTCCCGTGGTCGCTGTGATTCGGTCGCTGAGCGAAGTCGAAGCGAGTGGTAGTGAAATCTGTAATTTCTTCAGCCTGCTCCAGTACATTTAAATACTCGTTGAGATGCGCAAGAAAATATCCAAGTTCCTGAACGGTCGTGGCACCAGCTTGCTGATACACATTGGTATTCACGGTAATGTTTGAAAAATATCCGTCAGAGATTTTTAGGTAGTCAATAAGTGATTTGAGATCTTTTTCTCTTGAAGCAAACCAATTTCCCGTGCTCGCCAGCCGATGAATGGGATCTATGTGAATGTATGCTTTGAGAGCGAGCTTGTTCAGGTTCTCGATGTACTCCAGATCAAAAAATTCCAGATGAATCTGAATGCCAACTTCTGGCAAACTCTTAAGTAAAACTTCGGCGTCAATTTCAGGGTTTGGGATAACCAGTACAACACCTTCAGCACCTCTTTTAAGGGCATTTTTAGCTTTGAGATTAGCGGTTTCTGCACTGTAGGCGTAGATTTTTTGAGATACGTACCAGTCGCCAGTTTGAGTAGCAGTGAAAGGAATCTCGTGCGCCTCTGACGACTCACTGTGATAGAACGGCTTGATGTGGATGCCGTCTGGCGTGGTGGAGATGAGGGTGTCGTTATAGTCGGCGCCTTTGAGGTCGTACTGGATTTTTTGTTTCCATTGCGCCTCACTGACTCCTTCAAAATCTTCAAATAATCTCTTACTCATTCTCTTTTTGTTTTAGGCTGTCTTCAAATTCTATGATGAAGACCTCTTCTTCTGTACGTTTCATAAAGTAACGCTCACGGGCAAAAGTCTCCAGTCCCTCTGCGCTGCGCAGTTGTTTGAGTTTTGCACTGTCTCTGGCGATCCCTTCACGATAATAGCGTATGGCTTCCTCTTGTTCAGCGATTTGTTTATCAATCTCTCGATGGGAGGTAAGCCAGGCACTGCCGTCCAGGAAAAATATCCATATAGCAAAAACTACAAGAATAACTAGATACTTGTTAGTCAGTATTCTAAATCCCTTTTTCCTTTTAAGTTCTGACCATTTCATGATCCCTAAAAATACGGATTTAAGCTAGCTTCTGATCGATGATGGAGCGCAAGATTTTAACACCCACCGTATTGAATCTATTGGTAGGTATTATGACATCGGCATAAGCTTTAGTGGGCTCTATAAATTGCTGGTGCATAGGTTTTAAGGTAGTCTGGTAGCGATCTAGAACTTCATCAAGGTCTCGCCCACGGTCTGCGATGTCTCTTTTGAGCCTCCTGATGAGGCGCTCATCGCTGTCACAATCTATATAAACCTTAATATCAAATAATCTCCTGATGCGAGGCATGGTCAGGATCAAAATTCCCTCCACGATAATCACTTTACTCGGAGCCGTTTTTATGGTTTCCCCAGTACGGTTGTGCTCCACAAAAGAATAGACCGGTTGATCGATGCTTTTACCATTTTTAAGGTCTAGTAGATGCTGCTCGAGCAAGTCAAAATCTATGGATTCTGGATGATCAAAGTTGATTTTTACACGTTCCTCATAAGTGAGTTCACTGGTATCCTTGTAGTAAGAATCTTGTGAAATAACGGTTACCTCGTGATCTGGAAACTCGTGAGCCACTTGATCTACCACTGTAGTTTTACCACTTCCCGTTCCTCCAGCGATTCCTATGATGAGCATGTCTAGATTTTTGGCAAAGGTAGCAGGATTTTAAAAGAGGTTCAAAGCCTAGATAGCAGCTTTTTTTTGTTACGCTTTCGCGAAAGCGAGATGGTTTAAAATCAAAATCAAAATTAAAATCAAAACCGAAATCAAAATCAAAATCAAAACCAAAACCAAAGCCAAAATCAAAACCTAAGTTACAAGATACAGCCATTGTAAATTGAATAACTTGCCTACCGCCTACAGCCTAAAATAAGCCATTTGCCCCATTTCAGATTGCCCTGCTTTTATCGAATTTTATACCATGAAAACAGAACCGATTTATAGTGAGATCACCATAAGCGCTGATGATCGCAAGAAGATTACCAGGGGCATGATAGGGATTGTGGCTGTGCCCGTTATGTTTGGGATATTTATCTATTTTATTTTTAGCTGGGTGGTAGGCAGGACGGTGCTTACCGGCGAGTGGGAGATGTTTGATTACATGATCCTCTTCTTTATGGGGTTGATCATAAGTGTGTGTACGTACCTCCTGATCAGAAAAGCCGCCGATTTGCGCACCGGTGTGAAGCATGTCTATGAAGGGATTCTAGAAGATAAGCGTAAAGACATACAAAAAACCACCACGTCAAGTGGAGGTGCAGGAAGAAGATCTGGTGGAGGCACGAGAACTAAAGCCACGATTACTTACTACCTCAAGATAGCTGGAAAGGAGTTCGCAGTGAGTCACTCAAAATATGCGCAAGTAGCTACTGGCGATCTCGTAAAGTTAGAAATTGCACCTAAAAGTAAGCTTATTCTCAATTTACAGACGGTGCAAAAAGCTACTGAAGCACAACCTGATGTGGATGTTGATTCTTTGAGATCTTCGATTCCTGATAAGGTCATCAAAACAAACCTGACGCCTCAAGACGAGGAGGTGCTAAGGAAGATTTGGTTGAAAAAGCTACGTACCAAACTTTTATTTATTGCCGTGCCACTGCTAATAGCGTTTTCATTTATCGTTCAAGGCTGGTGGGGATTGTTGCTGTTGTTTTTTCCCGTGCCTATTATCATAGTTTGGAATGCGATCTCGTTGTTGCGATGGTATCTCAAATACCAAAGTATCAAAAGAGATCACGTTAAGGAAGAAATCACCACCACCGTAACCGATAAAACAACGACTTCAGGCAATAGAACGGCAACTTCTTACTTGGTCAGTACCCAAGCAGGCGCTTTTTCCATTGATAAATCAGCTTACGATGAGGTCAAATCTGGCGACCGGATTGTAATCGAGAAAACGCCAGTCCTGAATTTGGTTTTGGGGACTAGGGTGGGGTGAGTTTGAATACTTCATAGCGGGTCATGTAGGTTCAATACTGCCTGCAGGGCTTTGTATGAACGTTTGGTGGACCTCTGTCTCCGACGAGCAAAGCGAGAGGAAGACAACTAGCAAGAAACTGGCGTTGATCGCCGTATGCAACAAGCTGCTGAAACAGGCTTTTTCAATAGTCAAATCAGGATTGCCTTATGACCCGAATCATTGTAGTGTGATCAAATAAAAAAGTGCTAAAAAGAGTTGTTTTTACCTCAGTTCTTTGTTAGCTAAAGTACTTTTGCGTAAGGATTGTCGATTCCACTTTATCGTTTCTGAGCGTTTTAATCAGCCGAACTTTAATATTTTTTTGAAAACGAATTTTAATTTTACTTTTTCTCCGCAAAGATTTTAAAAATAGAGTAGTGCTAAGAAAATTTTATCCGCAAAGATTTATCCATTCCAATTTATCGAACCGAGTAAGTTTAAGTCCATCGAGTTCTAATTTTTTTCTTTAATTTTTAATTTCTCCGCGCAAAGATTTTTAGTCAATTTAATCCGTTTCTGCTTTGCGAATTGAGTGAGTTTTCCATTAAACGTTTAGTTTCAGATTTGAAATAAAACTCGAGCAAAAACAGAATTTGCAATTAAACTCTCTGATTTTGTTTCGTATTTTAGCTAACGGTCTTGTATAACAATCAGTTACGGATTAATTAAAAACTAAGATAGCTAAAATTACCGACTTTTATGCTTGCGCGGTTGTGTCCGCAGGACACAAAGCCGTAATTGTTGTTATACATTGTTATGTGCTGGCATTTTTTCTTCTATTATTCTTTCAGCTGTTTCAGATAGAAAATTAGTTAGTTTGTCTATCAAAGTTTTTAAAAAGTCAATTGATTCCATTTTTACCTGTGATTTTTCTGTATCAAATGATATCCCGTTCGAACTTTCAATAAATTTAAGTATATCATTTTTTGGTGATTTTATTATTCCGTTGTTATGCGCTATGGAATTTCTAATCAATTGATATTTTTTAATTTCAGTCCATTCGTCATTTAAACTGTCTAGGCTCACGTCCAAAACATTTGTTATATATTTTCTGCATTGACCAATATAACCTTGTCCATTAATATCTTTAGGTCCAATTTTTAAACTTTCCGCTTTTTGGCACCATTCACAAAGTTTAAAAAATTCATTTTCAAAGGTTGAGTAAATTGTCAGATAAATTGATTGGTTAAGAATGTTCGGAAATTCCGAACTATTCATAATTTCCATTTCGTAAATATCAAATGCGTCTGGCATTTCAGGATTATTCGAGTGTTCTTTATTCCAAGCGTGATATTTTTCGTTAAGTTCCTTTTCTTGTTGAAAATCATTCCTTGGGTGCTTTCCAAGTATGCTTTAATTGGGTCAAATTTAAAGTCATACATAATTCTCGAATTCGCTAGAACCCAATATTTGCTTCCTCTAAATTCGTTTCTTCTCGTTCTTGACATAGTTGGTTTCTTGCTTGCACATAACGGGTTTGTATATGAAAAGTAGCGGATTTTTTGCACGAACTTTTCGGTTAAACACAGACCTTAAATTTATAAAATTCATTTCGATTTAGCACCTAAACCGCTATTTTTTATATACGTTGTTACCCACTGGCTTTATTCCGTTCAGCTTGGTTTTCAGCGTTGGCAAAGACATACTCTTTTGCAATTTTTGGCTTGTGTTTCGGCTGAAGCGAATTGCAAATGTGTATGGCTTTTAGCGTTGGCTTTTTAACAACAACTTTTATTTTCTTGAATTGGTGGACAAGCTACTGTTCCATAAGAACAATAAACACAACAATCTCCCTCTTTTGGTTTTAAAACCTTTTTACAATTTTCGCATTCGTAGAAAAATTGACAAGCGTTTGTTGGCATATCTTCCACTTTTTTATGTCCGCAGTTTGGACAAGTTATTTCAGATTTTAATATAGTTTCCATTAATTTTCTTTTTTGTCGGTTACTTTATAACCTGTTGAGTTAATTGCTTTCTCAATTTCCGTTTCATTGGTTTTGGTTTTGTCAAATTCAACGATTGCATTTCCATTTTCATAAGACGCTTTTGAGTTTACAATTCCGTTGAGTTTGTTTACTTCGTGATTGACGTGTTCTTCGCAACTGGCACAAGTCATTCCGCTGATTTTAAATTCCGTTGTTTTAATGTCCGATTTGTCAACTACAATTATTTGTTTTTCTGTGTTTGGGTAAAAAATTCCAGAATAATATGGGAAAGCCAACATTACAATTGCAAATACTGTTACAATACCTAAAAACTTTTTTGATTGAATAAATTTTGGTTTTTCGTCCGTCTCACAATCACAGTCTATTTCTTTTTGAGGTTTAAGTTTTTGATACCAAGCAAAGCCAAGAACTAAAATTGTCAGTCCAATTAAATATGGTCTAAAAGGTTCTATCCAAGAAAATGTTGAAACAATTCCACTTGTTCCTGCGATAAGAGCCAAAACTGGTGTAATACAACATAAAGAAGCTGTAATTGCCATTAACAAACCTGCACCGATTAATTTGTTTTCACTTTTCATATCGTTTCTAAAATTTTGTTTTTATCAAGTATCTCAAAAAATGGGTTTAGCATTTTTTCGTATTCAGCCGTAAGTGAATAAAAAATCGTTTGAGCATCTCTTTCTGTTTGTAATAGGTTTCGGTCTTTCATTTTTCTCAAATGTTGAGAAATAGCAGAAATGTTCATTCCGAGAATGTCGCTTAAATCACAAACACAAAGTCTTTTTTCCTGAAAGAGTAGGTAAAGTATTTTCAGTCGAACGTTATTTCCGACTAATGAAAGTCCGTTCGCCAAATAGTCGAACGATTCGATTAATTCCGAAACTGTGTCTTTGCAACGATTTATTTGTTCAATATCGGCTTGTTGTCTTATGCAAGAATTATTTTCCATAAAACAAAGTTACGGTTATTTCTTATTTAAGCAAATACTAAAATACATAATTTTCAGGCGTTGGGAAAATTTTAGCTCTTTTGGTTTTAAGCGTTGGATTTGTGTGTCGGAAAAAACCGAAAGTGCTAAAATATGCGGTTGGTTTTCAGCTTGTGGGTAACGGTAACGTATAAGAATAGTAGCGGTTTTTTATGCACTTACTTTTCGGTTTGTTACTGTCGCTTGATTTATATATTTCATTTTCGTTTAAGCGATTAAACCGCTATTATTTTTATACAATGTTAGGCACTGGCTTTATTGTTTTTTCAAGTAAACCTTAAATTCAGTTGGTTGAAAAAGAAGTTCTTTATCGAAATCCTTGATTATGAAAAAGTCCGCATAATTATTATCCAAATCATAATTGTATAGTCGATATATCATATACTTATTAAAGTTTTTTTCGAAGAATAACTTTTCATTTTGGCTTAAATAAAACGGTGTTTTCTCATTACCTTTTGTTGTTTTTACTTCAATGCAAATCTCGTTACCGTTTTCATCAAATGAGAGAATATCATATCCTTCTCCATCTTTAGCGATTTTCACTTTGTCAATGAAGTCATTTAGTCCTTTTTCTTTGAGTTTGTTTTTTTCATAATCTAAAACCAATTCTTCGCCAAAATCTCCAAGCTCTTTATCATCTTTCCTTTTTTTATCGAAGTCAATATCTGCTCCTTTGAAAGAAGGATTTAATTTTGGTAGTTCTGAAAATCCGCCATTGGGAAAATCGCGTAAGGTCAAGTTGTTGGTAAAAACAGAGTTTAAATCTTCACTACCCCAAACCATTTTAACGACTTGGTCATAGTGGTGAGAATTGGAAGAAATAAATTCTACCATTTCTTTAATAAGAGTTTCCCAATTCCACTCGTTAAGTTCCGTTTCGTTTATCTCGTTCCATTTTAAACTTTCAGGAATGTATTTTTTGCATAATTCTTTTTGTTCTACTGATAATTTTGAATCTCCTTCGTGATAATAATCTAATTTATAAACTAAAGCGTGTTGCAATGGGTCAATACCAACAGTAAAAAAAATGTCCTTTGATTTATGTCCTTTTTTGAAAATTCTTGCCCAAGTGTATGGCTTGAACGTTGAAACTCTTTTTCCATCTTCCCAATCACGTTTACTCCACATTCTTTTATTTGAAGTCTCGTAATTATCAAGTCTTTTAATTATCTCTTCAGACCAAAATTTGGTTTTAGACCAAACAGTTTCTAAAAGATATTCTTTTGCAAAATAATGGTCATTGTTGGATTTATCATAAACTTTATTGACCCATTTTCTGAAAAATTCTATTTCGTCAATATTGATAAAAGGGTTGTCTTGTGAGTTATAAACTGGTGTTTTTAAGTCATAAAATTGCTGGTAGTTAAACTCATTATTCCAAAACTTTTTTGAGTTTTCAAGAGCGGTAAAACCAAAATAGTCTCTCTTTAATTTGGTTGCTTTTCCTATTCCAAGTTCTTCACACAAATTGTAAAAGCCGTTGCCGTGGTCATTTGCAGTTTTGTAAATCGCTATCGAACTAATTAGAGGTCTTCCATTTTCGTATTCGTAAGCTGAAATTTCGCCCAATGTTTTGCTGAGAACACTTCTGTCCTTGTCAAGTGCTAAATTCAAATTCAGTTTTTTGGCTACGTCTTCATAGTAGATTGGTTGTCCTAAAACACATTGGTCTATTAGGTATTTTCTAATTTCTTGGTTCATTCGTGATTTTTGTTCAGCTTGTGCCTAACGGTTAGTATATGAAAAGTAGGCGTTTTTGAAGCTCCAACCTTTCAGTTACGCACAAACTTTGATACGAGCCAAAGCCCTTGAGTTTATTACTATCTCGCCTATTTTTTATATACATTGTTAGCTGCTGGCTTTTTTATTCAATTTCAATATCTTTTGTTTCTTGGTCTAACTTTCCTTTAAAATTTGGAACTGGTCTCTCTTCTTTCTCTAACTCAGTTTCGACAATTCCGTTCTCTTTAATGTCTTTAATCAACCATTCCATTTCCATAATTTCTTTGCGTTGAGCTTTAATAATGTCGTCTGCAAGTTTTCGAACTCTAACGTCTTTTATTTTTGCTCTTTCGCTCGTCAATATCGCAATTGAATGATGTGGAATCATTCCTTCCATATAATCGGTATCAGTTACAGTTACCTGACTCCTTACCAACCAAATTGCTCCAATTATCATCAAAGCTCCCAATCCAAATATTGCAGTGTTAGCTTTTTTACTCTTATACATATTAAGCATATAGAGAAGCATAATGATTATCATTGAGCCACCCATAATAATGGTCATAAATAATCGAGTTTCACTAAACCAAAAGTGGTCGATTATTTGATAAGAATGAGTGTACATTAAAAAAAACATTGCAATCATTGAAGTCGCAATCATTGCAAAAAATTTCCCGTATTTCTTTTTACTGTTATGTTCGTTTTCCATTTTGTTTAAGTTTTGAGTTATTTTTTATTCAGCTTGCAGCTAACTGTTTCGGCTATGAGTAGTTGCGTGGTTTAGCACTTAACTTTGCAAGTACACACCAAACTGAAAATCCGTGAGGATTTTCAGAAGTAGGCGAGAACAAGCAATTACTTATAGCCATTGTTGGCAGTAGTGTTTATTTTGTCAGTCGTTTTGCTGTCATAAATCGGTCAGCTACATTGTCCCAATTGATAATTTCAAGAACTGTATCAACAAAATCGGCTCTTTTATTTTTGTATTTCAAATAATAGGCGTGTTCCCAAACATCAATCACCAAAATCGGAACAACTCCCCATTGTGTTAATTTTTGATGATTTTCGCATTGTAACAATGTCAAGCTATCCGAATAAGGTTGGTAACCCAAAATACCCCAACCGCTTCCTTCTACAGTTTTTGATATTTTCCCGATATAGCTTTTCAGTTTGTCAAATGAACCGAAATCCTTTTCTATCTGTTTTAAGAGTTCAGTTTTGGGTTCAGTTTTTTTATTCGTTAAGTTCGTCCAAAAGATGGAATGAAGCACGTGGCTTGAAAAGTGGTAAGCTAACTTTCGGGTCCACAAATCCACTTGGTCTAAATCGCCCGATTTTAGATGTTCCTTAATTTTAATCAAATCTGTGTTTGCCCCTTTTACTGCTCCACCGTGATGAAATTCAAAGTGCAGATGTAAGGTTTCTTCATCCATATGTGGCTCCAAAAAAGTTTTATTGTATGGAAGTGATTTTTGAATGAAATTTCCATTACTGTCCACTAATCTGTCAATTCCGTTTTCCGTTACATTTTGTGAAAAAACGTTGTTCATTGGTAGGATTGTCGCTCCACCTAAAATTGCCGTGTTTCTTAAAAATTCTTTTCTGTCCATATTTATACTTTTTTCAATTTATCTCGTTTTTCCACATTACTGCCAACGGTCTCGTATAACCGTCAGTTACGGTTTTAAAGTTAATAATTTTCGGTTAAGAACTGGCGTTAGCAATTCCGAGTGGATTCGGACGTAGTCGAATCCGCCGTAATTGCGGTTATACATTGTTGTGCTTATGTGCTTTTTTATTTTTTATTGTCCAAATTATATGTGTCGCAATTCCAGCTATTGTTCCAAAAATCCAAAATCCGAGTGTTATTCCGAGAATTGGCATTCCGCAGTTAATTCCGTCTGTTCTTGGTTCTGGGTAAAAGAATTTAGGAAAAACAAAAAAATAGCAGATTAGCAAAGTCAATAGAATTATTAAATTCGGTAGTTTGGTTTTGTATTTTGTATTCAAGTAATACAATCCAAATTGAATTAAAGAAATTCCGAGAATAAAAAGTAAAATCATTTAATTCAGCTTTTGTTTATATAAAATCCTCTTTCTTTAGTTTTTAAATTCTCTATAATCAATTCTTGTCCATAGCAGAAGACAATTTTCGCTTTTCCTTGACTTGTCTCAATTATTCCGTCCTTGATTTTAAAAGAGTTTTTTGATAACCAATCTCCAATATTAGTTCCTTCAGCATATTTCCAGTCTTGTTTTTCAATAAAAGACGAAGAATTGCTGTAGAATCCTAAAAGCAAAACAATTCCGATTACTAAACCTAATATTTTAAAAATCCATTTTTTCATTTTTTTCCAAAATTGTTCCTTAAAGTTCTTTTTTCAGCATTAAGCACAACGCCCACCGCATAAAGCGAGTGTGGCGTTTTCGGCTGGTTCGCGTTATCGGTGGTATTGGTTTGTTGCCTCTAAAAGTAGGCAATAGTTTTGGATTCTGGCCGCCACACAGAGAGCTTTTGAAAATGCCACATTCGCTTTATGCCCTGTTGTCGGTGGTGCGCTCACCGGTATGGTTTTCCCCAGGTGGCTGGTTTGTTTATTGGGCATTTTCACGCGGTGGGCGTTGTCGGTGATTGAATGTTGTGGGAGCCTTGAAATTGGTTGATGCACATCTGGTTATTGGTTGTGCCACCGCTCGTTGGATTGTGGGGACCTTTGTCTCGGATGGATGATTTCATGGCGGAGCAACATGTCCCTTGGGCAATCACCGACAACGGTCTAGTATAAGAATAGTAGCGGATTTTCACGCACTAACTTTTCGATTAAACACTGACCTTTTTTATATTTACTTACTTTCGTTTTAGCGATTAAACCGCTATTATTTTTATACATTGTTGTACACTGGCTTTTTTCCATTAAGTTTGTCAATCAGCGTTGGCGTGAAAGCTCTTTTAAATTTGTGAGGCACGAGCAAACTTTAAATGTGCTTGAACTTGCGTTGGCTTTATTCCAAATACTTTTTCAATATCGTTTCTTTCTGTTTTGGAATTTCAGCTATTTGTTTTTCAAATTCCGTAATTTCTTTCTCTAACTTTTCAATTTCAATATCAACTTTTTCCTGTTCTGCCATTGTAGGAAGTGGAATTTTAATTCCTTCGATTCTATCTATTGAAGCTCTTTTTGTTCTCGAAAATCCAATTTGCTGTCCTTCTTTGTCTAAACAATATGCAATATATCTAGCTTTTGCTATTGGTTGATTAATTCTTAAATAACCACAATGGTCGGTTGGGTAAAATGGTTTATTCGCAGGAATTACATTTACCATCCAATCACCATCTATTCCCCAAACTACCGAAGAAGTTGAAAAATCGGTTAAAAATTCTTTATCTATAAATCCAAAAGGTTGAAAAACATTAGCACTATAAACTGGATATTTACCTTGATTACTTATTTCACTTTTTAAAACTCTTTTTCCAATTTTAGTTTCAAAAATATCTGTGTCGCTTAATCGTACAGATTTAGTCGATTTATTAAACAAAGTTTCTAAAGAAGTATTAATGTGTTCTTTATGCCTTAGTATTTTATTTTGCAAATCTTGCTCTTGCTTTTCTAAAACCTCAATTTCATCAACTATTTTTTGTTGAATATTTAACGGTGGAAGTGGTATTTTAAAATTAAGTAAATCTGTTTTAGATAAATTAAATTGAACACTTCCAAAACCTAAGTTTCTAAGTTGAGTTCTGCTAATTTCAGATTTTAAAATACTATTTAGATAGCTAGGGATAATTTTATCAAGTTTGAAATTAATAAACTTACCAACCCTTTGGTTCAAAAGAAAAGTAGTTTTGCTTGTGTTTTTAAAAATAGTGGGAATTGCAAGTAGATTTAAATCACTATTCATATCAGTCATTGCAATAACAATATCTCCGTCTTTTAAAATGAAATCTTTGTACTTTTCTGAAAAGTTATCAGGTAAAAAAGTTTTTTTATAATCTAAATCTAATACTCCTTTTAGTCTAATATTTGCTTGTCTAAAATTCAAAACGGTTGAACTTTCAACATAATCAGCACTTTTGAAAGCAAAACCATTTTGAAGATTAACAAATTCTTTGAGTGGGAACACATTCCACTTAGTCTGAATTTTTACTTTTTTTTTAACCGAAAGCGAAATATTTTGTTCAAAATCTGCTCGGTCAAATGTTAGCATATCAATTAAGTTTTGATAGCTTACATTTTTTTGAAGCGTTTCGGGAATTTCTAAATCGAACTTACTTTCTGTAAATGCTCTATAAATATAGGTGCTAGCTTTATTTTCGTTAGTGAAACTTTTCATATCATAAAGCCGTGTGCATTCATCAATGGTTTTGCTACGCTTTATTGGGTGCATACCTTCATTTCCTCTGCGATTACTAAAATCATAACCTAGAAACTGTTTTTCTTTTGCTTTTTGTCCTGTTTTAACTAAAACAACTTTTTGATTATATGTTAGAATAAAATAAAGTAATTTGTCTTTTTCTATTTCTAGTATTTTACTCCATCTACCTTCTTCGCTCTTGGCTTTTATCTTTTTGTTGTACTCATTAAATATTTCGTGTTGCTTTATAGCTTCATTCGGTTTTTTGTTCAATAAAGTTTTATAGTCTTGAAAAGAAATGTTTTCCCAAACGTGAGATACATATTTCTCTATTGGTTTTTCAATACCGTTTATGGTAATGTCTTTAAGATTAGTAAAGAATGTAGCTAAAGATTTTTCTACTTGTTCAGCAATTGTATCTTCTCTACGTTTTAAAAATAAAGTAACCGTATTTGTGCCAGTTGCCATAAAAGTACCAGAGCCTAGTTCTGTAATGGCTATAATATCAAAAGCTTTTAAAATAATCTCTCTTGCTTGTGAATACAAACCCGAATTACTTAAAATAGAACTTGGTAATATTATGGCTGCAATTCCGTCTGTTTTTAGTAATTGTTTAGTTCGTTCAATAAACAAACATTCTATTTCAGAACTTCTATCGCTTAGGCTGTCAAACAATTTAAAATCCTGATTAGCAGAAGCGTTTTTCAAATCACCTTTAAAAGAACTTACAGAATATGGCGGATTAGAAACAATAAACGAAAATTGAGGTTTTTCTGCATTTTTCTTTAAAAGTCCTCTGTAACTTTTGGAATGTTTAAAACTATCCAAACCATCTCCGTGAATAACTTGTGCTAAACCATCTCCGTAAAAATAACAACCAACTTTTGCAACTTTTACTAAACGATAATCTTTTTCTATACCATACACATATTTACTTGCCCAGTCGTATTTGTTAATTCTCCAAGCATTTACGTTTGTTTCGGCATCATCAGTTTCTAACTTTGAGGTATCAATGTCATTTTCAATAACACGTTGGTATTCTTCCATTACTTCGGTTAAGAAGTGACCACTACCAACACTATAATCAATTACAGCAGGAAGTTCCGGAATTGATTGGTTTAACTGTTTCTTTATGTATTGAGAAATAGGTAATGAGCGAACTATGAAACGTGTAATTGGTGGTGGCGTAAAAAACTGACCAGCTTCTTGTTTTAAACCAGTTGTTAAAAGACGTTCAAAGAAATCACTTAAATGTTGTTGTTTTCTAGGATAACGAATTTGAAACTTTTGAAGTAATTGAACTACTTCTTTTAATACTTTTTGATTATCCTCAAAAGTTTCTTCATCAAAAACATCTTTTATGTCGTAAACCTTATTGAATAGTAAAATATGTTTCTTTTTTTCTTCTAATTCTTTTTGAGTTTTATAACTAAACATATCATCCGAAATTCCTCTAACTTCTTTTTTCAAAAAGTCATACATCCCAGATTTGTATAGGTTTATAAGTCTGATTTGAAAATCAACTGCATTGTCTTTATGTTCTTTCCATTGAAAATCAAGTTCCTTGTCATCCCTCTTTTTTTCATCAAATATTTTAGCGAGAAAAAGATTAAAAATCTTATTAAATGCGTTTGGTTTGTCTGAAACAGAATGTTTTCTAAGAATAGATAAAAATTCGTGAAATATTTTTTTGCTATCTTCTTCGTTTAACGGTTTTAAATCCTTTTTGGTTAGTTTCTTACTTTCAAACAAATAAGGTTTTACCCAATCGTCAAATATTCCGTTAGTATTCGTTACTTTATTCCATCTATCATAAACATCTTCTACATTTCCAGCTTGTCTGTAATGTTCCTCAATTTTTATGATTTCATTTTTAAATTGAATTTTATTTTTGTCCAGTTTAGAAGCATATAGCATCAAAATATCAGCAGACTTGTCTTGTTGAAAATAGGTCATTAACTGACCGCCATTTGTTTCGGTTTTTTTAAACTCTTTTTCAAATTCTTTCCCCAAGTCTTACATTCTATCATTAAATAGGCAGAGCCATCTTTACGAGTAACAAGAATATCTAGCCAACCACCGCTTGCTCCGTGTCCGACTGTGTATTTTTTTCTAAGATTATATTTTCTGGTTTATAACCTTTTTCTAGTAATCTGTCTATACATTCTAAAACAACCCAATTTTCAGTTTGTGAAAAATTTTGAGTTGTTGTTCTTCCTCCAATTATTTTACTTCCGAAATCAAATTGTTGTTTTTCAAAATCAATTTCAATAGAATATCCGTTATAGTTTTTATGAAAAATTCCAGAAGTATTTTCTTTAGGTATAAATCCTAATACTTGTATGAGTTTTTTTGTATCCATCTCGATTAGAATTTTAATTTTCCTTGTTTTGCGTTTATTGCTTTGATATAAGTTGATTGGTCTTCTGCAACTTTAAAAATTTTATCAGAACATTTATATTCAAAAGCTTCTTTTGCAAATTTGTCTGCAAAATACAAGTCTTTAACTTGGTTGTAATCTAGTTCAAATAATTGGGCGAGTAATTTTAATTTGCCAACTGGAAATTTTTTATGGTCATTCTCAATTTTACTAACAGCAGGTGTATTAATTTTGACTTTCGCTCCGAATTCAGTCTGACTCCAGCCTTTTTCTTCTCGGTGAGTTTTTATGTAGTTTCCGAAACTTGCCATTAGTTTATTATACTTTTTATTGTTTTACCCAATTTTGGCAAAGTTATATATTTCTACGTCTATAAACAATTTTTTTGACATATAAAAATCATCTTCATAAAACTTATTATCAGCGTTGGGAAAAGGCAAGCTCTTTTTATTTTTTGAGGCACGAAAAAAATGAAATGTGCTTGACTGTGCGGCTGGATTCAGCTTGTGTACAACGCCCACCGCATAAAGCGAGTGTGGCGTTTTCGGCTGGTTCGCGTTATCGGTGGAATCGGTTTGTTGCCTCTAAAAGTAGGCAATAGTTTTGGATTCTGGCCGCCACACAGAGAGCTTTTGAAAATGCCACATTCGCTTTATGCCTTGTTGTCGGTGGTGCGCTCACCGGTATGGTTTTCCCCAGGTGGCTGGTTTGTTTATTGGGCATTTTCACGCGGTGGGCGTTGTCGGTGATTGAATGTTGTGGGAGCCTTGAAATTGGTTGATGGTCATCTGGTTCTTGGTTGTGCCACCGCTCGGTGGATTGTGGGGACTTTTGTCTCGGATGGATGATTTCATGGCGGAGCAACATGTCCCTTGGGCAATCACCGACAACGGTCTTGTATAACAATCAGTTGCGAGTTATTTAGAAAATAAAATAGCTAAAATTCCCGACTTTAATGATTGCGCGGTTGTGTCCGCAGGACAAAAAGCCGCAATTGTTGTTATATATTGTTGTAAAACGTTTTTATACTCCAACCATATTTCTGTAGTCAATTGAATCTCCAATTTCACAATGTTCATTATTGTTATACACAAAAATTGTTGTCGGTTTTTTTATACTTGAAACTTCTTTAGATTTTAACTCGGTTACAATTATTTCGATTTTAGGAAAGTTAGATGTAAAAACAATATCTATATCAATTTCTTCTTTAGGTGCTAAATAGTTGAAATTTACCTCTCTTATTGATTTCTTATATTGAACAGCTTTGTAGTCTTTCACGTCGGCTTCGTCAATTCCGAAAGTTATATCATTTTTAAAAGTCTGAATTTCATATTTCATCACTATATCATATGCTGGACTTGTTCCGTTATTTACAAGTTTAAATTTAATTTTTTTGTCAATTGTAATTTTGGAAAGTCCACGAATTTGCTCCTGTACTGGGTCTAAATCTCTCATTAAATATTTATCCCATTCGTGTTTAGTATCTATCAATGAAGTTCGTAGGAACAAAATTGGATTCTTATAAGAAAGAAGAGTTTTATATGTAATGAAGGTGTATATCGAAGTTACTACGACTAAAATAACTGTCAGAATTATATTTACTACTTCCATTATTCCAATTTTACTTTTCTAATACGAATGTAATTGAATACATATAACTTGAATCTGAATTAGTGACTACAGGTACTACTTGCTTAACCTCATATCCGTCTTCTAAATATTCATTTAGTTTAGTATATTCTTTTTCGGTGAATTTATCATCTTTATCGATGATATTTGTATGTGTCGTTACTGTGATTACTTTTTGCATTTTATTTGGTTTTAAATGTTTTACAACGGTCTTGTATAACAATCAGTTGCGGATTGTTTAAAAACTAAGATAGCTAAAATTACCGACTTTTATGCTTGTGCGGTTGTGTCCGTAGAACACAAAGCCGCAATTGTTGTTATACGGTGTTGTAAACTGGCGTTTATTGAATTTAATTTAAAAATGTTTTGATTTTATTTAGCCAATCTTTTATTTCGTCGAAACCGTCTCTTTCTTTTAATCTTTCAATTGTCATTTTTTCTATTGCTAAATTATTAAGCTGGCGTTTGGCTTTAGATAATTTTTTCTTTTGCTTTTCAGCTAATTTTGCTTTGTCAGGATGCATTTTCTCCCATTCAGTATCACCATTTGTATTGTGTACAGCCTTTGCAACTTTTTTCGGAACATCTTCTCTATCTAATACTTCCGTTATTTCTATTGGAATATTTAATTCTTTGTAGCATTCATTAATCGCATCTGGATGTAGAAAATTTTCTAATTCCAATTTACTTGTGTTATATCCGACTTTATTAGGATTTCCTTCTGCATTTAAGTCTTTTATACTTTGAATATAATACGCAACATCCGAATCGTAAATATGAACTTGAGCTTGAATTAAACCATCTAGATACTTTTTTTCAATGTAGTATTTCAATTGTGAACCTCCAGTAGGAATAAATGCTATTTTTTCATTGTTTTCTAAATTTAGAATTTCACTATCGTGAGCGTTAAGTAGTTTACTATAATTTATTAAACCATTAATATCATTTTCACCTTCTACGAAAATTAAACACTGGACTTTATTTTTTGGGTCTGGTAGTGCTCCAAGTGTTTCTATAATTCTATCAATTATATTTTCATTATCAGTTCCATCATCATTTGTACCATTTTCAACCTGATTTTCACCTTGCTCGTCTTTATAAATATATCGTAATGATGATTTTGAAATTTCCTTAGCAAGATTTGAATTATGAGTAGTGAAAAGTACTTGAGCATTTTCGGTTTCTGATAATTCCTTCAATGCATTAACTATCATAATTTGAAAATCTGGATGTTGAGATGTTTCGGGTTCCTCTAGAGCATAGATTATATTTGGAGCATTAGCTGTTCTTCTTTTCTCAATCTGTGCTCTAAAAAAACTTAATAAGACTAGTCTTCTCATCCCGCTTCCTCTTTTATTTAGGGGGACGCCGCGATTATCTTCTAATGTTAATTTAAATATTGAGTTCCAGGTAGGTTCTTTTGGAAAGTTAGACTTTAAAGTCTCAGCTAATTCGGAATCTAATTCGTTTAATTTTTCAATTGTTTCATCTGCCATTGCTGTAGAAGCATCCTGAACAGCATTTTTTAATGTATCCAATAGAGGTTGAATTTCGTCACGTTTTAAAACCTCTTTTATAATTTCTTTCATTGGATCTTGTATGTCAGAATCCTGATCATTTAGAGGTTTATCAACGAAGAACAACGAGAATAATGGTAGGTATTTTTTTAAGTTAGTCCATATTTTCTTTTTGTTATCTTCGTTATCCAGTTTTCCGTCAATTTTTATTTCCTTGGTCTCAGTTTGAATTTCATCTTCATAAAAATGTTGTCTTATTGCTTTCCTAATTTCCTTACTTTTCGTTCGATTGACACCTTTATCATCAATTTTTAGTTCTTCAAAAAATAACTTTAAAGTTGTTCTTTTTTTCGAAAGTAAATCTTCAAGTTTTGGATTATCTGGATGTTCACAGATAATGACACTTTCTTCTGACACACTTCCTGTTCGAGATATGGGAAATTTCTTTTTAATTTCAAGATTTCCTTCTTTGTTTAGGAGGAACTCATCCTTTAGGGAAGTCTTTACGGTGTCATCTAAAATTAGTGATTCTGGAATATCATTAAAAATACAAGTAATCTCAACTTGGGAATTATCGTGATCAATTGATAAATCATTTTTATCTGGTTTACCATTAAAGAATATATCTAAGGCCTCTAGAATTGAAGATTTTCCTACGTCATTTCGACCAATTAGAACGTTTAAATCTTCAATCAGAATTTCCGTTTCTTTTGAATAACCTCTAAAGTTTTTGAGTTTTACTTTATTCAATTTCATTTTAGATGGATTTGGTTAGCGCTTGTTTACAACGCCCACCGCATAAAGCGAGTGTGGCGTTTTCGGCTGGTTCGCGTTATCGGTGGAATCGGTTTGTTGCCTCTAAAAGTAGGCAATAGTTTTGGATTCTGGCCGCCACACAGAGAGCTTTTGAAAATGCCACATTCGCTTTATGCCTTGTTGTCGGTGGTGCGCTCACCGGTATGGTTTTCCCCAGGTGGCTGGTTTGTTTATTGGGCATTTTCACGCGGTGGGCGTTGTCGGTGATTGAATGTTGTGGGAGCCTTGAAATTGGTTGATGGTCATCTGGTTCTTGGTTGTGCCACCGCTCGGTGGATTGTGGGGACTTTTGTCTCGGATGGATGATTTCATGGCGGAGCAACATGTCCCTTGGGCAATCACCGACAACGGTCTTGTATAACAATCAGTTGCGGATTGTTTGAGAACTAAGATAGCTAAAATTCCCGACTTTTATGCCTGCGCGGTTGTGTCCGCAGGACACAAAGCCGCAATTGTTGTTATACGGTGTTGTACAACGTACTTTATTTTTCATTATCAATAAGCCAGGGTTGTTCAAATTCCGTTGTTTCTGTTAATTCTTGGTTTAATTTTTTTCGGTTTAGATCCAATTGGGAATATTCTGCTCGTTCATAAAGCAAGTTGTGAGCAGATTGATGAAGTCCGTATTTTTTTAATTTATAAAAGTTTGATTTTGCTTTTTCAGAATTCAAATTGTCGATATCAAACTCAATTTTTAAAAGGTCAAATAATGTGTCATTTACAAATTGGTTTTCATTATTCTGTTGTTTTTGTTCATTTTCATTGAGTTGAATTCTCGAATGATTTCATAAATTATTGAATCATTTTTCTCCGCTTTTCTGCGATTCCAAAATTCAGCGTAATATTTTGTTTGTATTTCAGGTTTGTTATAGGTCAATTCCAAACTGTCTATTAAATTCTCGAAATTCCGTTTTATATAAATTCCTTCGATTAGGAAATGACTTTTGCTTTTTGAAATCAGATTCTCAAGTTTTCCATACCCAAAATTTTTAAACGATTCGTGAACCATTTTTAGATTTTCAGGTTTTCTAATCCACGAGTTTTTTGTCCAGTCTCCATTTCTCAAATCGAAAAATGAAGTTTGATTTTCTGCATAAAATTCCAATTCAGATTTCTTGTCGTTTTTACAGGACAGAAATAAGAAAATCAGTAGTGAAATTGTCAGCAGTTTGTTCATTTCGGGTATGTTGTACAACGGCCTTGGCTATGAGTAGTTGCGTGGTTTAGCACTTAATTTTGCAAGTACACACCAAACTGAAAATCCGCGAGGATTTTCAGAAGTAGGCGAGAACAAGCAATTACTTATAGCCATTGTTGTGGTGTCGTTTTTTATTTTCGTTTTATTCTTCTATTCAATTTTTTTCCATTCTCCTTTTCGGAAATACATATTATGAAATCTTGGTGAATTAAACACCATAAAAAAGTCCCAAACTTCACGATAAATAGTTGGATTAGTTGTAAATATGTGATGAGTAGGTTTTTCCATTTCAATTACAAGTCTTGCTGATTTGTATGGTGTAAGAGTTGATATTTTTCCTTTATAAGTTTTGTTTATTATTTCTCCATCAGTTACGTAAAAATATATTGAATCATTTTCTTTAATTTCAAATCGAAAATGATTGTATTGCCAATCCGCTTGTTTTCCCGAAAAATAATTTCTGTCAATTATATATTCTCCATAAAAATCAGATTTCTCTAAAATCTTTTTTTCCCAAAGTGGTCTCAGGATAAATGATAAAAGTAAAAGCGATATTAATCCGCCCCACATTATTAAAAGTCCAATTCCGAATATTTTTTCTTAGTGAAAACCCATAATAGAAATAAGATTATTGAAATTGGCAATAAAACAAATATAAATCCTAAAAAAGCCATTTTATCTTATTCGATTTTTTTTTAAATGCACCACAACGGTCTCGGCTATGAGTAGTTGCGTGGTTTTGCGGTTAACTTTGCAAGTACACACCAAACTGAAAATCCGCGAGGATTTTCAGAAGTAGGCGAGAACAAGCAATTACTTATAGCCATTGTTGTGTGGCGTATTTTTTTTCAGATTTTCAAAATCCGAATTGGTTAATATTTTTATGTTACAATTTTTATTTTCGTTCAGTTCGTGTATTTTTTGGATTTTCGACCAACCAAAGTCAGCTCCGATAATAACATAATCGACTTTGCTTGTAATTCCAGATTTTATTATTCCACCATTTTGTTCTATGAATTCTTTTGCTGTATCTCTGTCTGTAGTTATTTCTCCAGTAAAAATAAATCCTTTGTTTTTAATATCAATTTTACTAATCTCTTTCGGGTCAATAGAGTAATTACGAATGTGAGATAGGTTTTCGTTTTGAATGTCTAAAGTAGTTGGCTTTGTTTTATGCTTTTTTAAAGGTTTAGGATTTAATTCGTTGAAATTTTCGCTAGATTTTGGATTTAGGTTTTTTCTGTAGTTATTTAGATTGATTCCCATATCTTCAAATTCCAACGCAAGAGTTGGTGCTATAAGAGATAAATCATTTTCAATATTCAGGTCAGAATTGAAATGCTTTAAAAGATTATCAAATAAATCTGGAAGATTATTGTCTTTAGCTATTTCTCTTATTTGTATATAATTTATGTTGTAATCTTTTATTCTATAGGCTTTTAATATTTCTTCAAGAATTTCAATCTCTTTGTTCCAACAGACAACTAAACTATGATTGAAACTTAACTTTAAATCTAACGTGTCCCAAACATCCTCAAATGAAAAATCTTTTACAAATTCTTCGTCTATATCAAACATTTCGAGAGTTTCTTTAAATTCTTTTTGTTTTAAAATTTGATTAGGTGGACGAAAAAGAAATTTTTCTTTGTATGCTATTTTTTCATCGATTATGAAGTGAGTGCCTAATTCAAATGCACTTAAAATATCATCTGTTCCACTTAAAAACTGTATTCCAATAAAATCGAATCCATTTGTAAAATATGAAGGAAATTTGTGTGGATTCTCAAATTTACCTGTACTTACTTTTTGTTTTATTGCTTGTTCGTATTGCGGTTTAAATTGAAGTCCGTTTTCCTTTGCTTTCTCATACCATTTTTGCAAATGAGGTGCAAAAGTCAATTGCACAAAGTTGTAAAATAGAAATTCATTATCGGTTTGAGGATTAATTCCGCTAACTGAAATTTCAATCGGATTTTCTATTTTTTCTTTCTTTTTGAACCAATTAAACATTGTTAAATTCGATTTTCGTTTTTTTTCAATATGACACACAACGCCCACCGCATAAAGCGAGTGTGGCGTTTTCGGCTGGTTCGCGTTATCGGTGGTATTGGTTTGTTGCCTCTAAAAGTAGGCAATAGTTTTGGATTCTGGCCGCCACACAGAGAGCTTTTGAAAATGCCACATTCGCTTTATGCCCTGTTGTCGGTGGTGCGCTCACCGGTATGGTTTTCCCCAGGTGGCTGGTTTGTTTATTGGGCATTTTCACGCGGTGGGCGTTGTCGGTGATTGAATGTTGTGGGAGCCTTGAAATTGGTTGATGCACATCTGGTTATTGGTTGTGCCACCGCTCGTTGGATTGTGGGGACCTTTGTCTCGGATGGATGATTTCATGGCGGAGCAACATGTCCCTTGGGCAATCACCGACAACTAGTGTATATCCGCAATATATCAAAAACTACCATATATACACCTCATTCTAGCGGTATATCCGCAAGTTTTTAAGCAAATATCTATATTGCGGTATAAATGGTATATAAGCATGTTTGACGATTTTACCACCCTGCTCAAAATCAAAAGATATAGTCCTAACACGATAAAAACCTATACGGGTTTACTGATCGCTTTCCAAAATTTTATAGGAGATCTCATTCCCATCCATCAGGCAGAATCCAGTTTCTTGCGTAAAAAATTTGTTGAGAAAAACCTATCACAAAATCTCGCCTATACCACCCAGAAGCAGCTCGCAAGCGCTCTAAGACTTTACCTGTCTCTAGTCCATAATCGTGAGCTGGACCTCACCACAGTCGCGCCACGCAGGCCTCAAAAGGTGTTGCCAGACATACTCAGTATTGAAGAGGTTAAAGATATACTCGCCGCCATCACAAATGAGAAGCACCGCACCGCGATACTCACTATATATGCACTGGGACTGCGATCTGGTGAGTTGCTTAACCTTAAAATAGAACATATAGATGGCAAGCGCGATCAGGTAAAGATCCTTTGCTCAAAAGGTAAAAAGGACCGCATACTGCCGCTGCCCCATGATCTCAAGATCTTTTTAAGGACTTATTACAAGAAGTTTCTGCCTAAGACGTATCTCATTGAGAACGCCCAGCAAGAACAATACTCAGCCTCCAGCCTGCGAGCTGTCTTTAAGAAGGCGACGCAGCGGGCCGGTATTTATAAAAACGTGACACTACACTCCCTGCGCCATTCTCATGCCACTCATTTGTTAGATGAAGGGGTTAATATAAAGACGATTCAACAGCTGCTGGGTCATAATGATATCAAGACTACACTCATCTACACCCACATCACCACAAATCAGCTGGTTAAGCTGCCTAATCTCGTGGGGCTGGTTTCCTAGTTAGTTTAGGATAGTTTCTTAAATTTTTGGGAGCACCGGTACATTTGTTTTTCCGCTTTCGCGAAAGCGTAATCACCCACTAGCACCGCTACGACATAAAGAACGTGCATACCTTCAACTGGGCAGGCTAGCTTTTTTTTGAGGAATAAATAGCGCTGGCAGCAAGTGAGGCCAGGGTCAGTACAATCATGATCTCCAGCTCGAGGGTAAATAATACCCGTAGATCGCCTGCGTCACCTATCACGCTTTCCCTCATCTTGATAATGCCACCGTCTGAGTAAAAGTAAATGAGATACAGCATGATGAGTGGATAAAGAAAAACGCACGTAAACACGCTGGTGCGCATGGCATAGAAAAACAATTTTTTAAAGGAGAAAATATGTTTGGCATGTGCCGCAATATTGCGTGTATACAATAAGATGCTGAAAGCCAATACTGGAATATACAGCACCTTTATGTAACTCTCTTGCTTGAAACCTATGTTAAACAGGACTATGGACAGCACCACGATAAGCAGGCTGGTCATCAAAGCATAGAGCCAACTGAGGTGTAACTTGCGGCGTTTTTTCATTGAAAACAGGAACATTAACTCATCCTAAACCTACAAATTCATTTTACAGCTTCATGAAGTTTAATAATTATTTAGTACTGGTGTAGCTCGCATAAGAGATACATTTAGTCAGTCTTTACTTACTTATGGATTTAGAAATTATACTGGTGTTTGCCGTGCTGGCGGTGACGATCTTGTTATTCCTCACAGAGTGGTTCCCCATAGACAAGATTGCTTTTTTAATTATCGTGAGCTTGATCATTCTGGGGCTGGTAGAACCAGAAGATGCCATAAGTGGTTTTGCTGATCCAGCAACTGTGACTGTACTGTGCCTCATGATCATTGCAATAGGTCTGGAAGATAATGGTGTTATAGACTGGTTGACCCAGGCGATTAAAAGAGTGAGCATTTTACCGCTTATTTTAATCACACCAGTCTTTATGCTGATCAGTGCGAGTATCTCTGCATTTATAAGCACTACTGCGGTGGTGATCATCTTTATACGTATCGTCTCGCAACTGGCGAGCAAATACGGTTTCTCGGCTTCTAAACTTTTGATGCCCATCTCTTTTGCTGGAATTTTGGGAGGGAGCTGCACGCTCATGGGAACTTCTACAAACCTCATCGTCAACTCTGTGGCACAAAATCTGGGTGCAGAGCGTTTGGGATTTTTTGAGTTTACCGTTTACGGCCTCATCTTTCTTGCGATAGGAGTGGTATTCATGACTATAGCCTCGCGCTGGCTTCCCAAAGATGTGCAACTGGACCCGGCAGATACGTTTGGGATTCAAGAATACCTCTTCACGGTAACGCTTACAGAGAAAAGCGATCTCATAGGTAAAAAGCTCTCAGACACACTGTTAAATGACAATCCCGAGATCAGTATCATTAAATTGATCCGTGATATGAATGTGATCAATGCTCCCGGTAAATACATAAGTCTTAAAGAGGGGGATGAGCTGGTACTCATGGGACAAGTGGAAGATCTTGCCAAATTCATTCATGAAGACGATCTCATACTCCATAAAGAACGAAAACCACTTGATGGAGTAGAGGAACAAACCAAAAAAGAGAAGGTCAAACAAGCTCCCATATTGAAATATGTGGAACTGCTCATTTTGCCAGGTTCTAACCTCATAGGCAAAACCTTGCGCAAGGTGCGCAAATCTAGAATCTATAACGCGTTCCCGCTGGCACTGCAAAAACGTAAAAACATACGCAACACAAAGGCACGCTTGATACGCAAGGATATCAACGATATACGTATCAAACCTGGAGACCGGCTACTGGTTGAGATGCAGGGTGAATCATTTAGGGATCTGGAAAGAATCGAAAACGTAGCTGTTTTAAACGAGCACGAGATAGAAGATTCCATCCCTAGGTTCAGGAAGCTTTCTACGCTCATGATATTGCTGGCGGTAATAGGGCTGGCGAGTAGTGGCGTACTCAGTATTCTGGCAAGCTCGCTCACAGGGGTGGGACTCCTGCTGTTGACAAACAACATCTCACTGGAGCAGATCTACCATAAAGTGAACTGGCAGATCGTATTTTTGCTCGCCGGTATGATACCACTGGGAATCGCCATGAGCAACACCGGGACTGATGCCTGGATCACGGAGCAGCTCATGAAACTCTTGAGCGGCCAGTCATCCATGATGGTTTTGGGGCTCATTTTTATTTTTACCATGCTACTGAGTGGAACAATATCAAACAACGCTACAGCAATCATCATGACACCTATCGCAATAAGCCTTGCTACCGGTTTTGATGCGCCTTTAAAACCCTTTATTCTCGCGGTCATGTTTGCGGCAAACTTTAGTTTCTTCACGCCGGTAGGCTACCAGACTAATGCGCTTATTTATGGTACAGGTGTTTACAAATTCAGGCATTTTTTATTTGTGGGAGGTATTCTGAGCATTATGCTGGCGATAACCGCCACTTTGTTGCTTTCCACTTTACTCTAAATCATAGATTATGAAAAATTATATAGGATTGATACAAGAGCAGGGCATGTGGTCCAAGCTGTCTGACAAGCTTTATGGCTGGTGGGATGCCATAATTTTGCGACTGCCTAATCTCGCTCTGGCCATCGTGGTCATGGTTGTGTTTTTCTTCATCGCCAAAGGGCTCTCAGCCGTACTTAGAAAAATTTTTAGAAAGTACCTCAAGAACCAATCGATACGCCGCATTATCGTAAAGATCATCTATGCGATCACTCTCGTTATAGGATTTTTTATCGCTCTGGGAGTCATGGATCTGGATAAGGCATTAACCAGTTTGCTGGCTGGTGCCGGAGTGGTAGCGCTGGCGATAGGACTTGCCCTTCAAGGCACTTTGAGCAACACCTTTTCAGGGATCATGCTGTCCTTTTTACCTAAAATCAAAATAGGAGACTACATCGAGACCAGTGAGCACAGCGGTTTTGTTCATGAAATAAGCTTGCGCAACCTGGTCCTGAGACGACCTGATAACCAGTATGTCATTATGCCTAACTCTAAGTTTATCGAGGAGCCTTTTGTGAATTTTTCGCTAGCAAATCGCTCCAGAATTGCCGTAACCTGCGGTGTGGCTTACGGCTCAAACCTGCGACAAGTGGAGCAGCTGGTAAAAGACGCGATCGCATCTGAATTTGAGCAAAAAGTAGGAGAGCGCATCGAGTTTTATTTTACTGAATTTGGCGACTCTTCCATTAATTTTATGGTGCGGTTCTGGACTGAGTTTGTCAAGAAAAGCCAGATGTATGATGCCCAGCACAAAGCCATTTTACTGATCAATGATGTCTTTGCAGAGAACAATATCAATATTCCTTTCCCCATTAGGACATTGGACGTTTCAAAAGAGGTTCTCGATAGGCTGGGAGGTAGGACTGGGGAATAATGTGGTTTTGAGGTTTCCGCTTTCGCGAAAGCGGGATCAATTTGATTTCAGTGGCTTGAACTGATTGTTGTACAATGGCTTGTTATTTATAGATCAATACTAAGGTTAAAGGAATTCAAATGCGTTTCAGTTAAAATTCCTTTCATATTAAAAATGATCATGTGTTTTAAAAGTTCATCGTTTGAGTAGTCGAGCAGTAAGGAATCATTTGTATGAGATAAGTCTTCGATTCTTCTAAAATACAAGTCACAAAACAGGTTGATATTGACGCTTTTATGGATTAGATTACGGGATTTAGCATCTTCTAGGAGTCCGTGGATAAGATGATCAACAAAGAATCTACGGAAGTCATCAAAAATCTTCTTAGCTTCTGGATAATACTTCCCTAATCCATAAAGAAAGGACGGTGTTAATGAACGTAGTTCTTCAAAACCTTTTTTGTAAAGTAATATGATACTGATAATGGGATCCTGATTCTTAGAAAGGACTTGGTCAATATTTTTCTTATAGTGGATTATAAGATGATTAATACTAGCATTGATTAACTCCTCTTTACTTTGAAAATGATGGTATATTGTTTTTTTTGATATTCCCAAGGTTTTAGAAAGTTCATCCATCGTAACACGCTTGCTGCCGTAACGAGTGAAATTTTTAACTGAGGCTTGCAATAACTCTAACTTGCTTATCATAAGGGTCAACATTATGGCCAAAATTAAACAACTACTTGTTTTTAAAATCCTTGAGAGTATCTGTTATCTCCAGCCTCCACCTAGTGCTTCATATAAATCAACGATCGTTAACAATTGTTGCAATTTATTATCAATGACATTTAATTCAGCGTTTAGTGCGCTTTCTCTTGCAGTAAGTAAATCCAGGTAGTTTGCATATCCATTTTTCAGCAAGACTTCAGAATCAGATTCAGCCTGTCTTAGTGATTCTACTTCCTTTTTACGAAATTTGAATTTTTCAGATTCGGTTTTATAGGCGTACAAAGCGTTTGACACTTCATTACCTGCTGTGAGCAGGGTTTTTCTAAATTCTATAAATGCTTGTTCCTGCTGTGCTTTTGCAACCTCATGTTGCGTTCTTATACTACGCTGGTTAAATATGGGTTGGGTTAGACCTCCTACTACTGTTGCAAATAGGGAATTAGCGTTTAGAATTTTCTCAATATCTAGACTTTGAAAACCTCCAGATCCCGTTATTGTTAGGGATGGGTAGAAATTGCTCCGTGCCACGTTTGTAAGTTCAAACGCATTGATCAAGCCATATTCAGAAGCTATAACATCAGGCCTATTTCTTAAGAGAGCAGTAGGAACTCCTATTGATATATCAGCGTTAATTTCTTGCTGTGTAAGTTCACTACGTTCAACAAGTCTTCCTGGCCTTCCCAATAGGAGATTAAGGCTGTTTTCTGTCCTGAAAATTTCATATTCTATATCTAATTGCAGAGCTTTTGCATTGTTGTACTGAGCGATATATTGATCTACTGCGACCTGAGTAACGTCACCTGCTTCTTTAAGCGCTTTTATTGTAATAACACTACTATCTCTAGTTCTTATGGTCGATTTAGTAATGCGTAGTTGCTCATCAAGAGCTAGAAGTTTAAAGTAATTAGACGCAATGGCCGCAATGAGTTCTGTCTTTACAGCTTTGTGAGCGGCAACAGTTTGTAGAAAACTCGCTTCTCCAGCTCGTTTGTTACTTCTAATTTTTCCCCATATATCAGCTTCCCAAGACAAACTACCTGAAAGTTCATACTGATCGATTGAAGAAAAGAAACCACCAAATTGACTATTCTTAGAAAGTTCCTGGTGCGTAGCCTGTGCGGTGGTGGAGAGTGTAGGTAAATAGCCAGCCTTACCCTGCTTCATGTACGCTTCAGCGGCAACGATTTGCTGAATGGCTACTCGTATGTCTAAATTGTTTTGTAGACCTTCTTCTATGTAGCTAGACAGATAGGAGTCGAGAAACATCTCTTTCCATGAAACCGCTGCCATCGATAGGCTATCTTGTGGTAGGTTATCAGTACGATATAAGTTTTCAGTCTCCTCCATTTCAGGCTGAACATAATCCTTAGCGACAAAACAACTTTGTAAAGTGAGTGCTATAGCAATTAAGGTGAGGTATTTTGCTCGATATATAGTTTGAATTGCGTTCATTAGCTTAACTTTCAATTGATTGAACATTTTGTTTGCCCGACACTTTTTCATGTATCCACTGGAAGAAAATAAATAGGATGGGAATGACAAATAATCCCAGTAAAGTTCCTATGAGCATACCACCAGCAGCACCAGTTCCTATAGATTTATTTCCTTCGGCACCTACACCTTGTGCTAGAACTAGTGGCAATAATCCTAGAATAAAAGCAAAAGAAGTCATAAGAATAGGTCTTAGTCTTGACTTTGCTCCATCGATGGCAGCATTTAGGATACTCTCACCCATTTTCCTTCTTTGAACCGCAAATTCTACAATTAATATTGCGTTTTTTGCTAACAAGCCTATGAGCATGATCAGTGCAATTTGAAAATAAATGTTGTTTTGTAAGCCTAATATTTTGGTACTTAGGTATGCTCCGAATACTCCAAAGGGTAGAGATAACAACACAGAGAAGGGTAGAATATAGCTCTCATATTGAGCACTCAAGAGAAAGTAAACAAATAATATACTTAATATGAAAATGAAGGTAGTCTGGTTCCCGGCATTCACTTCTTCTCTTGTTAGACCAGAGTATGCGACAGAGTAGTTACTCGGTAGGTTTGCTACCTCTTCTTCTATGACTTTTATGGCATCACCAGTACTGTATCCCGGGTTTGTAGCTCCCGTGATTGAAGTAGAATTAAATAAATTAAACCTCGTTACTGATTGTGGTCCGTAAACCCTTTTTAACGTTACAAATTGTGTAATAGGAGCCATCTCTCCTGAACCTGTCCTAATATACATGCCATTCAGGTCATTTGCTTCGGCTCGATCTTCTGGTAGAGACTGTATATAGACTCGGTATTGCTTACCAAATCTACTGAAATCTGATGCATAAATACCACCTATATAACCCTGTAGCGTACTAAAAATACTACTTACATTTACTCCCTTTTCTTTTGCTAGCGGGACATTAACCTCCATTTCATATTGAGGGTAGTTAGTATTAAAAGCAGATTGAGCATACTGAATTTCTGGATGGCTCGACAGAGCAGCTGCAAATTCCTGATTGACTTGATCGAGGCTTTTGAACTCTCCACCAAACTTGTCTAAAAGATTTACTTCAAATCCAGCAGAATTACCAAAACCGCGTATGCTAGGAGGAGAGAAAAAGATGATTTTAGCTTCTGAAATTGCAGCCGCCGCACCAAATAATTTACCAGTAATAGCTTCAGCTGATAAGGATGCATCTTCTCGTTCTGACCAATGCTCTAACTTAACAAATCCAATTCCGTAGTTGCTTCCCGCACCACTTATCAAACTTCTTCCCTTAATGAAGCTTACAGCCTCAATACCTTCTATATCAATGATTTTGTCATAAAGATTTCGACTTACCTCGTCAGTTCTATCAAGGGAAGCGCCCGCTGGTAATTCTATATTTACAAATACGATTCCACGATCCTCATTGGGGACAAATCCAGTAGGTGTAGTATTTGCCGCCCAGTAGATGCCCACCCCAGCGATAAGAAGCAATAATACTGTGACGATTTTATTTCTATATAAAAACTGCAAGGAAGTTCCATATTTACTAATAGTAGCATCAAATCCACGATTGAATAAAATATAGAATCGCTGGAGAACATTCTTATTCTTTAATGATTCATCATTTTTGTGAGGTTTGAGCAATAGCGCGCATAGCGCTGGACTTAGTGTTAAGGCATTGACCGCAGATATTAGAATAGCTATAATTAATGTCATACCAAACTGCTCGTAAAACACTCCTGTGGGTCCCGTTACAAAAGTTACTGGAATAAATACCGCAGCCATGACTAAGGTTATAGATATAATGGCACCAGATATCTCACTCATGGCTGATAGTGTTGCGCTGCGAGGCTCTTCACCATCTTCCATTTTTGCATGTACTGCTTCTACTACAACTATCGCATCATCCACTACAATTCCTATGGCAAGCACTAGTGCAAATAGTGTAAGGAGATTAATGGAATAGCCAAAGACATTAAGGAAGAAAAATGTACCTATAATTGATACAGGGACAGCAATGGCAGGAATTAGCGTAGATCGCAAATCCTGTAGAAAGAGGAATACAACAAGAAATACTAAAACAAAGGCCTCTACTAAAGTGCTTATAACTTTATCAATGGAAGCATTTAGAAATAGACTCGTATCGTATGGGACGAATATGTGCAAACCATCTGGCAGATCCTCTTCTACTTCGTCAATCGTTACTTTAATATTTTCTATAATTTCTGC